>NZ_JBEYVC010000019.1:0-105130 GCF_040643855.1 Streptomyces sp. NPDC047072
TCCCAGCAGCAGCGTGCGGCGGGTCACGCCGTGCGTCCGCAGCGCAGTGATCAGGTTCTTCAGGCCTCTGGGGCTCTTGCTGCTCTCGCCGGCAGGGACGGACACGGTGCGGCACGGCAGCCCGGTGCCCACCACTGCGGCGGTGATGGCGCCCAGGTGGTGTTCGGCGGCGCCCGTGTCGATTACGGTGACGATCTCCGGTGCCCCCAGCTGGGCTGCCAGTGCCGCGAGTTGGCTGCTCAGCCCACCCTCGGTGAGCCCTTCGGCCAGGTGAATGCGGTAGGTGTCGACGCGCTGGGCGCGGACGGCGAAGGTGCCATCCCCCTCTACGTCGACGGCCAGGCGCGATGCGGGCGGCGACGTGCTCACGCGCACTCCTTGCGGATGCGGCCGACGATGGCGTCGGTGGTCAGGCCGGCGGCCTCGTACAGGGCGTTCTGGGGCCAGCCGGCGATGCCGTAGGTGTCGACCCCGATGCGTACCTCGGTCAGACCGGCCCGCGCGTTGGACGGCAGGACGCCGAGCACGCAGGACGGGGCGTTGTGGATGCTCACCGTGGAGGCGTGTGCGGGAAGCAGCTCCCGGATCCGGTCGGGGCTGAGCGCGGCGAACCGGGTCGGGCTGATGATTTCCAGGACGCGGACGCGCCGCTCGTCCTGGCCGGACAGGACCTGCGCCGCCTTGACGGCGCTCTCGCGCAGCGCGCCGGCGGTGAGGATGACGAGGTCGGGGTCGGGGTCGTCGGCCAGGACGAGCACGCCCTCGTGCAGCGGAAGGCTGGCGAGCTCGGTCAGCGTGTGCCGCACCGGCACCGCTTCGTGGGGCAGCCGCAGGTAGGCGGGACGGCCCGTGGACAGCGCCTCGGCGGCGAGGATCTTGGCGGTGTTGATGTCGGCTGCTTCGAGGATCTCCAGTTTGCCGATGGCCGTCAGGGCGGCGAGGCAGCCGTCGGACTGAACCATCGGGCCGAGCGGGTCTCCGAGGCCGCCGGAGGTGCCGACCAGCAGAACCGGTACCTCGGGGAAGGCGATCGATTCACGGATCTGGTCGAGCATCCGCCAGTAGAAGCCTTCCATGGAAAACAGCACCGGCCACAGGCCCGCGCTCGCGGCGCCGGCGGCGAGGGAGGCGGCGTCCTGCTCGGCGATCGCGCACTGCAGGACGTCCGCGTCCGGAGTGTTCCAGTCCCAGGAGCCGACCTCCTCCATCCGCGCGAGGAGACCGGAGTTGCGGATGGCGTCGGGCGCCATCCACAGCATCGGCCAACCGGCGAGTTCGACGGCCAGCTCGCCGCCGAGCGCCTTCTTCGCCACCACCGCGGCGCCGACGTCGTGTCCGGCCATCCTCGACAGCAGGTCCGCGCGGCCGGGCCGGCCGGACGGCTCGGACGTGGGGACACTCTGACCGCGGCGCCGCACCGGTGCGTGGGGGAAGTGCCGGTCGATGACCCGCAGGGCGGCCCCGATCAGCTCGCCGGTGTCCCAGTCGGGCAGATGCTCGGGCGCCACGTCGGCGCTGAGGGTGTTCGATCCCTCGACGGCGGCCGCCAGGCCGTAGCCCTTGATGGTGTTCAGGATGATCGCGGTCGGCCGGCTGCTGTCCTCGCGCAGCGCGGCGGTGATGGCATCGGTGTCGTGGCCGTCGACGCAGACCGTCCGCCAGCCGAAACCCTCCCAGCGCTGCGCCCACTTCTCGCGCGGCAGCTTGATGACGCTCCCGGAGCCGTTGGCGTCGACCAGGGCCACGAGGTTGCGCAGGCCCAGGCGGTCGGCGGTCATCGCAGCCTCCCACACCTGGCCCTCGGTGCACTCCCCGTCGCCCAGAATCACGAAGGTCCGTGTGGCGCGGCCCGCACGGCGGTCGGCCAACGCTAGGCCCACACCGTAGGACAGGCCCTGGCCCAGGGCTCCGGTACTCATCTCCATCCCCGGCACCGCGCCGCGTACCGGCATCCGCGGGATCGCGTGTCCGACCTGCCCGAAGCCGGCCGCCTGCTCCCAGGACGTGCCGGGCATCGCGCCGAGCGCCCACAACGCCCCGTACCAAGGCGCGGCCGCGTGCCCCTTGGAGTAGATCAGGCGGTCCTTGTCCGGGCCGGCGTCGGCGAGGGTCGTGGCACCGGAGAAGAACAGCGAGGCGATGGCCTCCACGGAGGACGAGGCGCCACCGGGGTGCTTGTTCGCGGCGAACGAGAAGGCCCGCAGGCCCATCGCGAGGGTCTTCAACTCCGCGGTGGTCGGCGAGCTGGCGGGAGAGTTCATGGAAGGTCCAACCTCTTCTTCATACAGGGCCCCGGCCAGCGTCTGGCCTGCGGGGACGGCGATTTGGGAGCGGTCGAGTTTGCCGCTGCCGCTCTGTCGCGGCAGCGTGTCGACCGCCAGGAACCGGGCCGGAATGGCGGCCGTCGGCAGGTGCTGGAGAAGCGCGGCACGCAGGCCGGCGGGCATGGTGGCGCAACTGGGAGCGAGGACCAGGTGGGCGGTCAGCCGCGGTGCGCCGCCGTCGCTGTCCTTCTGCGCGGTCACGGCCGCCTGGTGGATCCCAGGCTGCGCTTCGAGGATGGCTTCGATGGCGTGCAGGTGGACACGGACGCCGTAGATCTTGACCTGGTCGTCCAGTCGGCCGTGGAAGTGCAGCAGGCCGTCCTGGTCGATGTGTCCGAGGTCGCCGGTGCGGTAGACGACATCGCCGTCGGGCCCGAAGGTGAACCGGGCGTCCTCGCGGGGGCTGGCGCCGAGGTAGCCGCTGGTTCCGTACACGGTGTGCAGCACGATCTCGCCGGGGGTGCCGGGAGGCACTCGTGTGCCTGGCGGGTCCTCGACCCAGGCTTCGCTGCCGGGGATCGGCCGCCCGAGTGGCTGGATGCCGGGGACCGGTTCCTCGATGCGGTGCCAGCACCGGACGAGGGTGGTCTCGGTGGGGCCGTACTGGTTGATGATCTCGCCCCGGTAGTCCAGTTGCGAACGCCAGCGGGCAACCAGCGTGTCGGTCAGCGGTTCGCCGCTGAACAGCACGGCCCGCAGCGCCGGCAGCCGGACGGCGCCGGAGGCGACGGCGCGCAGCCAGGCGCGGGCGACGGTGGGGACGGCGTGCAGCAGGGTGATCTCGTTGTCGGCCAGCCACGGCAGCACCGAGCCGGGGGGCAGTGGCGTGGGTGGGGGCAGACACAGGGTGGCGCCCGCGGTCAGCGGCAGAAGGACTTCGCGGAGGGTGACATCGAAGCCGACACCTGCCAAGTGCCCGATGCGGTCGCCGGGTTGTACGTGGAGAGCGGTGCGCAGCCAGGACAAGAAGTGGGCGAGGCTTCGGTGGCGGCCCAGGATGGCCTTGGGCCGGCCGGTGCTGCCGGAGGTGAAGTAGACGTAGCCCGGCTCCTCGGGCAACGGCGGTTGCTTTTGGGCGAGTTGTCCCTCGCTGGGGAGGCGGGCGGTGTCCAAGTGCAGGACTCGTACGTCCTTTCCCGCTGGGGGCGGCGCTCCGTCGAGGGCGAGGACGAGTTCGGCGCCCGCGCGGGCCACCATCGTCGCGGCCTGTTGCTGGGGCAGGGCGGGGTCGAGGGGGAGGAGAACGTCGCGGCGAGCGAGTACGGCCACCCACGCCGCGGCGGTCAAAAATCCCTTGGGCCCGGTCACCGCGACCACTCGTCCCGGGCGGGGAAGCATGTCGTCCAAGGCGGCGGCGATGCCGGCGGCCGCGGCCTCGAGTTCCCGGTAGGTCCAGGCGCGGGATCCCTGGACGACGGCCCTGGCCGTGGGGGTGTCGGCGCACCAGCGGGCGATCTGCTCGGCGACGCCCGCCCACGGTCGGCCGGTCAGCGCTCGCGCGCTCATGGCATGCGCCCGAAGGGGCCGCAGGCCAGCAGCGCCTCGCGCGCCTCGCCTCCCGTCCCGATGATGTCTGATTCGACGTGCGTCCCCTCTTCCACGCGGGCACCGGGCAGCAGGACGGCGGCCGTCACGACCGCGCCGCGGCCGACCTCGGCGTAGGACCCGATGACAGACGGTCCGACGATGCGCGCCCCCGCCCCGATCCGGGCCCCCGGCCCGACCACCACCTCGGCGCCGATGTCGGCTCCGCTGGCGATGAGCGGCGCGGAGCCGGGCAGTTGGCGCGGTGCGGACGGCGTGAGACCGCGCACGGCTTCCTGGTTGCCGACCAGGAGCTTGGCGGGGGTGCCGATGTCCCGCAGGTAGACGTCCTCGCCGGCATCGAACAGACCGAGCGGCACACCCAGGCCCGTCAAACGGGGCAGTACCTCGCTGGAGAAGTCGCAGAAACGGTCCACGGGTATGTGGGCGAACACGGATGGATCGACAACCCACGCCCCTGTGGAGCCCATCCGCATTCCGGCGCTGGCGCGGGGCTTGAACGCGTACGCGGCGGCACGGCCGGGCAGATCCGGGTCGGGAACCAGGACATCCCCCTGCCACGCCATTCCGTCCCGCGGAACGGCTGCCACCGTCACCGGAGCACCGACCTGGGCGTGATGCGCGATGAGGGCCTTCAGACCGACTCCGGAGACGATGTCCGAGGGCACTACCACGGCAGGTGCCCCGGCGAAGAAGTCCGCCTGAGCACGCAGACATCCGCCAGTGCCCAGCGGGGTGCGCTCGGCGAGCCAGGTCACCGGTGTGCCTTCCGGCGTGCGTGTGCCGAATCCCTTCGCGTACAGGTCCAGGGAGTCGCCGGGCACGATGACGCCGATGTCGTCGATGCCCGCGGTGTCCAGGTGATGCAGGACCCACGAGAGGACGGGCCAGTTGGCCACCGGCGCGAATGGCTTCGGAAGAGCGGGTGTCCAGCGACTGAGCCGGCTGCCCTGCCCGGCCGCTAGTACGAGCGCCTTCATCCTGATGTCCTCCTGTGCGAGTGGGCGGTCGGCAGCGCGGCTGCGGGGCCTAGCGGGGGATCCGCGCGCTCGACGGCGCATGGGTGGCGGAGGCGCACAGCGTGAGGAACTCCTGTGCCAGGAGCTGGACATGGGGCGCTGCCAGGAGATCCGTGCGGTAGGTCAGTGCTCCAGACAGGCTCCCGCTCGCCTCGGGTGTGAGGCCGACGCTGATGTGTCTGCGGGCGGAGAGAGCCCCGGCCACGGGAATGTGGTTCAGCGGCCGGCTGGCCAGCGTCAGGTCCGACAGCGTCGGGATGGCATTGACGGAGAACTTGATGTTCGCCAGGTCCGGAGCGCCGAGGTCGAACAGAACCTTCTCCAGATGCAGTTCGCAGTGCGCGTCCCCGGCCCGCCACCGGTCTCGGACGTGCCCGATCAGGTCTCCGAAGGTCCGCAGGCCATCAAGGGATGTCCGTGTGAACCGGCCGTTGACGAAGAAGCCCACGATGTTCTCGGTGCCGGGTCGTGTCCGGCTGGCTGTGGCGCTGGCCACCAGAATGTCGGACGTGCCGGACCAGCGGCCGACGGCGAGGTGGAACAAGGACAGGAGCACCTCGAAGAAGGAGGCGTCCATCACCTTCGCCGCAGTGCGAAGAGCCTGGGCGTGCTCGGCGGGGACGACGAGAGGCATCCGCGCGGCCGGCCCAGCGGGAGAGAGATCGCCCTGCAGCCGGGGCAGCGGCACACCGGCGAGCGCGTAGTCCTCGGCTACTCGGCTCCAGTGCTTCAGGTGATGCTCGTGCACGGCACCCGACAGGTGCTGGCGCTGCCAGCACGCGTAATCGGAGTAGGCCAGGGGAGAGGCACCTTCAGCGTCCGGATCGTCGTACAGGACGGCCAGATCACGCACAACGAGCCCCCACGACCAGGGGTCCATCACCATCTGATGAGCGGAGAGCGCCAGGACGCGTCGACGGCCGGCCTCGATCAGAGCAACTCGGGACAGCGGCTCGTCCAGCCCGATCGTGGCCGCCGCCCACTGACCCACCGCTGGCACTGCGTCATCGGGTGCCGTGCAACGGATCCTCTCCAGCAGAATCGGCGAGCTGCTTGCGGTCTGCTGCCGGGCTCGACCGCCATCAGTGACCACGCGGGTGGTCAGAGCCGGGTGCCGACTCCCGAGACGGGAGACCGCCGCGGCGAGGCGACCTTCATCGGCCTTGGCCGGGAGCTCCACGGCGTAGGCGACCTGGTACCGGTGGCCGCCGCGGACGTGGTCCATCACGCGCAGCAGCCCCTCCTGCTGGAAGGACAGCGGATGGGCGACCGTTCGGTCCTGCGGGAGGATCTGCGCCAAGCCGTCGTCAACACCGGCCGTCAGCGCCCGAACGGCGTCAGCGAAAAGGGGATGTTCGTAGAGCCACTGCGTCGGCACATCGAGGCCGGTCGCCGTGGCGACCTCGCTCACCGCCGCGAGGGCGGCGAGCGAATCCCCGCCGCAGGCAAAGAAGTCGTCGCCGTCCGCGAACGACCCACCGTGCAGCGTGTGTGCCCATGCCCGCTGGACGATGTCGGCGAGCCAACTACCGTTCAGGGCACGGGTGTTGTTTCCCGTCATCGTTCCCCCTCGGTCCCCGATCCTGGACGGCTCTCGCGCGAGGCGCGTTGGAGCGCGTGCAGCGCCGGGCTCCTGGGTGCCGGCCTGGGAGCAGTTGACCCCGGCAGGGTGTAGCGCCACCAGCGCGTACGGTGTCGCGACACCCGCGCCACGGGCTGCGCCACTCACGCCGAGTGAGAAGGCGCCTGTCCCTCACGAGACGACCGGGCACGAAGCTCTTCACCGAAGTCGCGGACGACGCGTAGTTCGGGGTAGCGCAGCCGCAGCCGGTACTCCAGATGCTCGCTCCGCCGCCGCACCGAGTCGACGATGCGACTGCCGGAGAGAGCCTGGCGGGCGGCGAACACAGCCTGCTCCGGGGCACCGAGGGAGACCCGGGCCAGCGCCAGGTCGAGGTGGGCGATGGCGAGTCGTGTCGGGGCGGACTGTGGCCCCGGCATCGCCTTGTAGTGCTCGATGGCCGTCTCAGCCGCAGCGACGGCCTCCTGGTGATCCCCGAGCCAGATGCGAGAGGAGGCCTCGTAGGAAGCGAGAACGGCCGCGTCGAGCCCGAACAGGCCGCTGCGATGAAGCGGCAGCCGTTCGCTGTGCGGGCGGACGCGGGCCATGACGTCCGTGAAGGCCGAGCGATCCCTGAGACGGGCACTGATGCGCGCCAGCTGGGCGGTGAGGCGGAGCGCGACACGATGCCCCGCCGGCGCCACGGACAACCCACGCGTCGCGGCTGCGAACGCATCGTAGGGGCGCTCGGCGTACAGCAGGTGGGTGCACCGCACGTCCTCTGACCAGGCACATACGTCGTGTGCCTCGGCTTCCATCCCCTGGGTCCATGCGTCGTCGCAGTAGGCCTGCGTCAGGTCGTTCTCGCCCAGGTCGTGGGCGATCCAGGCGAGGACGATGGACAGCATCCCGGCCTGCCGGGTCAGCTCCCGGCCCTCCCGCAGTGTGTGCCGGTGGTGTGTGAGGAGGCTGTGCGCCCGCTTCCGGTATCGGTCGACCTCCACCCACAGTTCTCCCAAGGCCTTGGTCGAGTAGCTCGCCGCGAGCTGGTGGACGGAGAGCTCGAGGTCTTCGATGTCTCCGGGCCTCAGATCCGTGGCGGTGGCCGCCTTCGCGTACGCCCACGCGTCCTCGGGCGCGGCGCCCAAGTCGGTGAGCGTCGAAGCAGGCTCTGTGGGGGCCGCGGAGTCCGTTCCCGCCTCGTCCGCCGTCTCCTCGAACCCGAGGTCTGCGGGCGTAAGCCGCCTGGTGAGTTCCAGGGCCCTGGTAAGGATCACCGCCAGATACCGCGGAACAGGGTCCTGGGGCTGGTCTCCGTCGTTGATCCAGTGGCCCACACGGGTCCGGTCGGTTGCAATGTGCCTTTGGCCTTCGGCTGCCGCCATCTCTCGGACCGCTGCCGCCACCTCGTTATATGACATGCCCGAGCGCCGCACGGCGTCCTCCAGCAAGCGGTTGGGCAGCTTGCTTCGGTGGCGTGCACCTGACTTGGGCTTACCACCGCGTACGCGGGTGGCCCCGGTTCGGGATGAGGAGAGGGTTGGCGGCTGATCGATTGAGGGACCGGCCATGACGACTCCGACGAAATGTAGTGAGCTGGGACAGCGGCAAGACGGGCAATGAATCTGCGGGCAGGTGGCCGCGCTGGTGATATGCAGCGCACCTCGGTCGCGCAGCCAGCCCGTGGGGGCTGCTCGCGTGCTGACTGCGCGACCGCGAGTCCTTATGTGACGGTGCGGTTGAGGATCTCCGCGAAGCGATCGGCGTTCAGCCTGATGCGCAGGATGTGGTGGTCAGACAGGTCTTCGTCGACCTCGATCACGTCGGCCCCTTCCACGGCGTGCAGCACGTTTGGAGTGGCGTAGGCGCGATCGATCCGGCTGTCAGGCCCATGGGTGTCACAGGCATTCACGGTCCGGGAGACCGCCGTGGGGTCACCGTGCGGGGCGGTCGCCCAGTACCGGGCCACGTCCTCGAGGCCCGCGGTGCGCAGCGCGGCGTCGGGACGCGTGTCGGGGAGCCGGGTGCCATCAGAAGCGGGGTAGGAGCGGTGGAGACGGTGCGGGGCGTTCTTGATGGCGTCCAGCGTGGGCAACGCCGGATCCGAGGGAGTTCCCGGGGTCGGGTAGGAGTTGTTGTCGCCGGCGCAAACGGCATCCACGATGACGCGGGTACCTTCGGGCATCTCCCATCCCTTGTCGGCCCAGGTCGTCAGCCATTCGGCTTCCAGAAGCCGTTGGGTGGGGCTGGCGTAGTTGAGGTGGTACGAGACCGCGATGAAGGGCAGGGCTTCGGGGCCCGCCTGCTCGTAGCGGAGCGTGAGGGCGGTGGGCGGCATGACGTAGTGGGGCGCCCGGCTCTGCGTCCAGTCCCGGACGATGGAGAACTTCGCCGGGTTGTAGAGGAGGGCCGTGCATGATCCCTCGCCGAGGACTCCGTTCAGTCCGAGGGTGCGGACCTGCTCGTTGAAGATCGTGCTGCCGTTGGCACCGGCATCCCAGAGTTCCTGGCGGAACACGATGTCCGGGTTCAGCGACCGCAGCAGTTCGTCGCCCGCGTGCCGACGGTGCGGGTCGCTCTTTCCATTGTTCTCGAAATTCCAGCAGACCAAGGTAAGGGGAGTACTCATGCGCGGGTTGCTCCTTCGTGGCCGGTGCGGTCGTCGGTGGGGTGGTACATCGCGGGGGTGGCGTGAAGGACTTCACGCAGGCGGGCGAGGTCGAAGATGGCGCGGAGGGGGAGGTGGTCGGACAGGCGGCGCAGCTGCGGGGTGTCGCAGACCTCGTAGCCGGTCAGGGCGGGGGCGAGTTCGGCGCTGAGGTAGCCGCGGTCGATGGTGTGCCGGGGTCCGGAGGGCCGGCCGGGGTGGTCGCGGTAGCCGGAGCTGGGGGCCAGGGCCTCGGGCTGGCCGAGGTGCTCGGCGGCGTGGCGGGCCATTTCGACGTAGCCGGCCGCCAGCAGTTCACGGTCGGGAGCGACGTCGGTGTGCCGGCGGCCGTCGTGCTCGTAGGTGCGGTTGGCGACGAAGGCGTGGTCGGTGTAGTCGTTCCAGCAGATGTCCGTGCCGACGCGGTAGCTGTTCCAGTCGCCGAAGATCACGGCCAGCCATCCGGGCTTGGCGAGCGTGGTGCACCAGCGGGCCTCGGTCAGGCGGTGCTCGGGCGACCAGTAGCAGGTGTGCGCGCTGACGGCGCTGATCTGCCGCGGGCTGAGGGCACCGTCGGCGTCGCGGAGGCGGACGGCGATGTTCGCCGGCGCGTGCCAGGGCGCCCAGGCCTGCGGGTACTCCTCCATGCACACCAGCGGTCCGCCGGGGCGGACGAAGATGGCGTTGTCGTTGGAGCTGCCGGGCCGCGGCACGGCGATGTGGCCGTCCATCTCCAGCAGTTCCGACAGCCGGGCGAGTTGGTCGGGCTGTACTTCCTGCTGGAAGAAGAGGTCCGGGCACTGCTCGCGGACCCAGCGGGCGCCCGCTTCCAGGTTGATGCCCTTCTCCAGGTTCCAGTTCACGGCGGTGATCGTGTTGGTCATGCCGCAGGCCTTTCGCTCGTGACCGGTGCCGGTCCGATGGACGCGGCCGCCGCCCGGTGGGGGTCGGTGAGGTGGTGCCGCTCCAGCAGGGCGGCCTGCTCGCGCAGGGGCGGCAGTCCGACGTCGGCCCGCCGTTTGTCGAGGCCCTCGGGGGCGGCGACGGGGTGCAGTTCGATCCGTCCGTCACGCAGCCAGTACTGCGTGCCGTATTCCTGTGGGCGGCTTGGGACCAGGCAGCGGTCGTGCAGGTGAGCCCACTGAGCGGTCGTGGCGTCCCCGCGGCGGACGGCCTCGGCGAGCATCGCCAGCAAGGTCTTCTGGAAGGCCGGGTCGTGATCGGCCTGCAGCGCGATGGCGAGGGCCGCTGCGGATCCCTCGTCGCCCACCAGGGAGCGGCCGGGCCAGCCGTGCTTGGTGACGAGGTACCGCAGGGCCTGGGTGTCCGCGAGTACGGCATGGTGTGCTGCCTGGGCATCGTCCGCCGTGGCTGCCTGGCGGACGTGCGCGGGTGCTCGCCATGTCCGGCGAGCGGCCTCCACCCGGCCGATGAGGTCCTGGGCGATGTCCGTGCGGGCGGGGGCCGCGGTCTGGCCGGTCATGAGGCGTCCGCCGGACTGGCTGATGCCTTGTGCTGGTAGCCCCTGGGGCGCATCGTGACGCCGCCGTTCGTGAGCAGGCGGTGGATTGCCCCGTAGGAGCGGCCCGTCTCCTCGCAGATACGACGGATGGACTTGGTCTCGTAGGCCTTGATGACGTCCGTGGCGAACCGTATGGACTTCTCCCCCTTCAGCCGCCGGCCCTTCGGGATCCGGCGCAGGCCGAGGCCGGTGCTCGATGGGTCGGGCGATGGGGCCGCGGTGGTGGCGGTGCTCATGTGCAACTCCCCCCGGAGTGGTGTCAGATGCTGGTTTCGCTGCGGGCCAGGGCGAGGAAGCCGCCGCGGGCCCGGAGAACGGCGAGGGTGTCGGCGTAAATGTCGGGGAAGGGGCTGATGTCGATCTGGGAGACCGCGACGATGCCGTGGATCTCGCCGGCGTCCAGCGCCGCGAAGAGCCGGGCCATCTGTGGACGGAGCGCCGGGTCACCCGCCCCGGTGTCGTCGAAGGTGGTGATGGCGTCCGTCCACCGGCGGCGATGGACGACGGCCTGGGTCTCGGCGAGGCGGTCAGCGGGGTCTTGGCGCGGTACGACCAGGCTGTACCGGCCGACCCGCACGGCCGTGCCGGTGTCGGCGAGCCGGGCGAGCGCACGCTGGAGGTCGGCCTCCCGCCTCGCGCGCAGTTCGGCCGCACCGCCCCGGACCTTGGGCTGCACAGGGGCCTCGCCCGCGAGCGCGGGCGGCCGGCTGCCTGTGGCCCGGGTGACGAGGCGCGCTTGCGGGCGCAGGACGGTTGGTGCGAGCAGGGTCTTCACAGGGCTGCCTCGGAGGTGGGCACCGGACGGGACGCTTTCCGTTCGGCGATCACGCGGAGGGCCTCGGCCATGCGGGGGCGGGAGAGCACGACCTCGACCGCGTGGTGGTCGCTGATGCCGGTGGTGTCGATGACGGTGACGTCCACGACGGCCTCGACGAGCCACGGGTCCAGGTAGATCCGGTCGATGCGACAGGGACCGCCCTGTCTCGGCTTCGCGTGGCCGGCGGTGGCGCCGAGCGCGCCCGGCTGGCTCAGGGTGCGGGCGGCATGCCGGGCCGGGTCACACAGGCCGGCGGCCGTGAGGCTGTCGTCCAGGTAGGTGCAGGCGACACGCCGTCCGGTGGCTGGGTCGAGGTTGGTGCGGTGGGCCATGTGCAGCCGGTCGGTGACCTTCTCCCAGTCGATCGGCGGTTCGCTCTCTCCCTTCGGGTTGGGGGCCTCGTTGCAGTCGCCGCCCCCGATGAATGCCGCTCCCTGGTTGATCTTGTCGGCGAAGGCGAGGATCTCGTCCGCCTCCCGCTCCCTGCCACGGGGGCTGTTGAAGGCCAGGTGCCAGCTGACCGCGATGATGTCCACGTCAGGGACGTCCCGCAGACGCAGCACGGTGTGGGTGGGCGGGGTGCGCCACGGGTGGACCTGGTGGACGACGTGCTGGTGCACCTCGAAGGTCTCCTCACGCACGAACAGGCCCGTCGGGTTGCGTCCGAGGCCGGCCGTCCCGAGGAACCCCCGCATGCCCAGGGCGCGTTCGGCCGCGTGGAGGCGGCGGTGGCGGCTGTAGGTCATCTCCTGCCGCAGGAGAAGGTCCGGGCACCTGGAGTTGATCAGCTCGTGCGCCTCGTGCCACCGCCGGGGCGGCTGTCCGTTGATGTCCGGACCGCCATCGTGCTCGAGGTTCCAGATGATGATGCGATCGGTCGGCTCGTCGAATCCGGTTGTGCCCATGTCGTCTCCAGATAGAAGGATGGGGTCGGACTTGCAACGCGAGCCCGACGTGGCTGCCTTGGTAGGACTACTGCGCCGTCGTCTGGGCGAACTCGGCCTCGGTGCCAGGGACGGCCGGGTGAAGTCGACAAGGTGGTCCCCCGCCGTCAGTCATTTGCTGTCGACTGCCCTCCCCTCTGAGCCGCGGATCTGTGAGTGCGGCCCGAAGAGCCTCGGCGTCGACGCGGAATTCGTCCGCCCCAGGCGGGACGATCCAGTACCGCAGGCCCCAATGCCGACCACAGTCGCTTGTCCCGCCGGTCGCAGCGACCACGGTCGGCACGCCGTCCCATACGGCCTCAGTGCCGGGCGGCGTGAGGACGTGGACGACGTGATGCGGGTGACAGATCAGGACTGGCCCGACTAACCCGCCGTGCTGGCGGATCTTGTCCAGTGCCGCGATGCCCATGCGAAGGGGCACCTGGACGCAGGTGTAGGGCCCGCTGATCGTGTAGACGGCCTCACTGCGTACACGCTGGAGTGCCGTAGCCGTGCCAGCGACGCTATGGGTCGGAGTATCCGTCTGGGCCCTCACGAGGAACGCACCTCCTGAAAGTCCGGCAACGCGGGGGCGCTGGCGCCCGGCTCGACGCACTCCCACGGGAAGATCACGTGCGCATCAGCAATGCTCCAGGCCCACCAGTTCGGCAACGGCCCGAACCGGCTGCGTAGCACGAGCGCAGCCGTCTCCAGGACGGCATCAGGAGCCAGCCGATGGCGCAGATGGCCCGCGGTCTGGGTCAGCGCGACACAGCTAGGCCGCTCGGCGAACACCAGCACCCGTCCCTGCACAAGCTGAGGCAGCTCCGGCGAGGAACAGGCCGCCGGCGCAAGACCGGTTGGAGGTACCGTGGACGGTTCTGTCTCGTGAAGCGGCGATCCCAGGTAGGCGGCCAGGGTCTCGGCTGGCGTGATCACGCCTCGGGCTCCGGGAACCGCGATCACGGCGGAGACCGGGCCGTTGGCCGCGATGGCCTCGGCGAGTCGGCCGAGTGCGGCTGTGCACTGCCGCACGCTCATCCGGAACGGGATCGCTGGTGCGAAAAAGCTGCGCAGTCGGTCCGCTGATTCCTCGGCCGAGGGCGATGAGGAGCGTGGAGAGGGCATCGGCGCTGACACGGTCCTTGTCACGCCGCGGACGCAAGGAGGGGCCGGCTGGGCCCGAGAACCCGGCCGTCGGGCAGTAGCTCCCCGGTGTCCTCGAACGTGAGTACGTCGTTGCACAGCAGGCTCCAGCCCAGTTCCGGCTTGGAGGAGACGGCTCGGGCGGCATCGCGATCGGTGTCGTCGGCTGTCGGGCACAGCGGTTGGTGCTGGCACATCGTGATGTCCTTAGCGGTGAGAAGAAGCGGAGCGGCGGTCGCGTCGGCGTCCGGCCGGGGGCACGGGGGCACGGGGGCGCGTCCGGCAACGGCCTCCTGGAGCGCTGCTGGATCGGTCGCTCCTCGGCCTGGAAGAACGACCCAGCGCACATCGCGGCTGAAGGTGATGTGCGCTGGAGGGATGCCCAAGATCGTGCCGGGGCGCAGGAGACGTGTTCCGGGCACGTCCCAGGAACCGGGGGCGACGGCACCCAGGCCCAGCAGGAAGTGCCAGGCCTGCGCATAGGCGCTCGCGAGGACCGGGCCACTGTCCGGGCCGAGGATCGCATGAGCGCGCGTGGCCTCGCCTGCTGGCACCCGGATCGCCTCGAAGTGCTGGCCGCAGGGGATCCGGACCGTCCAAACGCGGGGCACCCAGAAGGGAAGATCACCCTCATCGGTCCAGCTCCAGGGCTCGGTAAGCCGGTCATTCAGCATCGGCGCACCTCCGAACAGCGCTGGGGTTTGGCGGAGTTGATGTGCTCACAGCCCTGCTGCCGAAGGTGGACGCTCCAGTCCCGGGGCGGCGGCTCATCGGCCGGATTCCTTTGTGCTCCGCGGCCCAGGCCGCTGCCTCAGCGCCGTGAACCCGGCGAAGAGAACCACGGGAGCGGTGTAGAGCTGGCCGCTCGGTTCACGGGTGACCCAGCGAAGCCGCTCACCCGCGGAGCGGGCCCCGCGCGGTGGGACCGTGATCCACTCTCCGCTCAAGTAGCGGACCGGGGAAGGCCAGCCCGGCTCGCCGAGTTCGGGAGGGACAAGGCCAGATCCCAAGGGGACAACGAAGTGCCACTGGTCGCCGTCTGCGAACACGGCGCCCCGGCGAGCACCGAGTCGTTCGAGTCGGCGCAGGACCGGAGCGGCAAGGTACTCGGGTGCCTGGACGACATCGAAGAGACGTCCTGTTTCCACCAAGGACGGCCGGGAACTACGCCACGCCTCCCCCAGGAGCCCGAAGCCCTCCCGGCCCGGCTCATCGAACACCACCGGCGTGGGGAGACACGACCCCACGGCAGCACTGGCTTCGATCCGTTCCACACACGTGGGCAGCACGTCGTCCCTCGGCGTGAGGCTGATCAAGGTCACCGGCCACACTCCGCGGAAACGCACCCGGCTGGAGGCAACGGGCAAAGCATCTTGCCCCGGGTCATCACCGGCGCGACAGAAACGAACACCGCTTTGGCGATCTCGGCGTTGATCCGACCGCCGGCAAGCAGCCGCAGGATGCGCAGGCCCTCGGCGGGAAGGTCAGCCGGAGCAGGTAGTTCCGGCACGCCACCTCTTGGAGTAAACGCGGCATCGACGTGCATGGCGCTTCGGTCGTCTCGTGATTCGGCCGCGGGCTCAGCGCGCCGCAGGTGTCCGTCAGGCAGGGGCGCGGACTTGGCGTTGCGGTCCGCGCTGGACGTCGACGGCGGCAGGGACGAACGGCGGCTGATGGAAGCGGTGACAGGAGGCATCGGCATACACAACTCGGGGGATGGGCCCTCTCCGGCCAGCTGCAGACACCCGGGGGATGGTGTCCTCCACAGGAGGCCCAGCCGGAGAGGGAGTATCGGCAACATCACTCGACGTCAGGCACCAAGTGATGTCTCGGCGTTGTTCTCTGGATCGCCTTAAGCGTGGCGGCTCTCGTGGGGCACCGGTACGCCAAACCATGGCCACTTCGTGGCCATCTCTGTGGTCATGAACGCGGCGGCCGGAGACGATGGAAGCTACGAATGGGACAAATCGAGTGACCGCGAGTGGCTGCGAGGGGAGCAGGACAGGTCGCGCGGAACGTGGCCACTTCGCGGCCACGTTCCGGGAAGCTCTTGACAATTTCCAGCGAGCTCCACACACAGCCATGGGATTCTGCTCGAACTCGTTCGCTTCGGAGCTGTGGACGTCGGTAGCGCTGTACGCGACGAGCGCGCGTCGGATGACGCGAAGCCCGGCAGCGGGGCCCGTTTCTTAGCGATAGCGTGCGTGTCCCGTGTGCCATACGTATGAGTGGGCGATGTTCTCCATTGCCCGTGCGTGGACGGCGAGGGCGCTCGTGGGGCCGGATGTGAGCTCGTTGATCCGTAGCCGTGCGATAGCGGCCTGCTCTTCACACATCCGTGACGCCACTTGGACAGCTTTCCGGAGGTCGAGGCCGTGCTCGGCCATCAGCAGCGTTGGCAGGCTCAGAGGATTCACGCCCATGCGGGCGGCTTCCCGTCGGTAGGAAACGAGGTCGTTGATCCAGCCGGCAAGGTTGGCCACGGCTGCCTCAAGCTGCCGGACCTTTGCGGACGACCGATGTTCGTCCGACAGTTCGTAGCCCAGCACGATCTCCGCGGTGGCCATGATGGTTCGGACGAAGACGGTGTATGGGCGCATCGCGCAGTACTCGCGCACGGTGACTTGCTCAGGTGCGACCAGATGATGTGCTTCCCACACGATTCCGAAGAGGTTGTCGCGCAGGTGACCTGCGAGCCGCAAGTACTGGGCGGGCGTGGAGACGGCCCGAAACCGTGCGAGGAGATCTTGCAGCCCGGTCGCGAAGGGGCCCGCCGCAGCTGGCACATCACCGTCTGCCAGGACAAGGGTCAGCTCACCGACGTGGTCGACCAGAAGAGCTGGGTCGCGGGCCGCGGCGGCCTCGCCATGGACATCGTCGAACGCGGTGAGCCACAGGAAGAGATGGGCGCAGAGCACGAGACTGTCTTGGCCGACGGTCGGGAAGGTGCGCGCCACGCCCTGGCCCGTGATGTTGCAGAGGGTACGGAGCGCGTCGGACGGGGCGAGGAGCGGGAACTCGCCGAGCCATCGAAGAGCTTGTTGTTCGACGTGGTCCGCGTGAGGACTGGTGGGGAACGGGCCGGGGAAGGAGCTGGCGAGATCGGGCATGAGCAGGTCGCTGAGACCCATGCGGTCGGCCCTGCTCATGCAGCATCCACCGCGGTGGCGCGGCGCCTGGCCTGGGCGATCATGCGGAGGGTGGAGGGGTGGACGGTGATCTCCCCGATCGGCCGTATGGCAGCGCCGGGTGCGGGCCGCAGCCGCCAGCGGGAGGCGATGAGCGCCGTGATGATGATCGCCTCGGTCCAGGCGAACGTGTCGCCCAAGCACTTCCGCTTGCCAGCGCCGAAGGGGATGAAGGCGCCCTTCGGAGGCTGGGGGCGTTCCGGCAGCCAGCGGTCGGGGTCGAAGCTCAGCGGCGCGAGGTACAGCTCGGGGTCGCGGTGCAGTGTGTACGGACTCCATACGACGTCTTCCCCGGCCGGCAGCCTGACCTTCCCCAGCAGCACCGGGGTGACTGCCTGCCGGGTCACCAGCCAGGCGGGGCTGTACAGGCGCAACGTCTCACTGACGAGCCTGCGGGTGAAGGCGAGTTGGGGCAGGCACTCTGCAGTGAGTTGGCCTCCCGCGAGCACGGCGTCGACCTCCTCGTGCAGCCGCCGCTCCAGAGCGGGGCGGCGGCCGAGCTCGTGGAACAGCCAGGCCAGTACGACTGCGGTGGTCTCGGAGCCGGCGGCGAGCATACCGGTGACCTCGGAAAGGATCTCGTCGTCGGGCAGCACGGCGCCCGTCTCGTCCTGCGCGGTCAGGAGCAGCGATACGACGTCGTCGAATGCGCCGGAATTCGCCCGGTGTTCGGCGATGATGTCCCCGACCGCTGTACGCAGAACCGAGCTAGCGTTGTCGACCTGCCGGTTACGGCGGGTGGGCAGCCGCTCCAGCACGGACACGGGCAGCAGGGCGCGCCGGATGGCGGCCGTGAAGACGGTGTCCACGCTGTCGAGGATCGCGCGCGCGGGCTCGCGCTCAGGATTGGAGGAGAACAGCACCGACATCACGACGCCCTGGGTCATCAGCTGCATCTCGGTCTTGAGATCGAGTTGGGCCCCGTTCGGCCACGCCGCGATCGTCGGCTCCACCGTGTCCCGCATCGTCTTGACGTAGCCGTCGATCTGCTCCCGGTGAAAGGCCGGCTGCATCAGCCGACGCCGGTTCAGGTGCCGTTTTCCCTCCGCGACCGGCAGGGCGTCCTTGCCGAAGAGCTTCAGCTTTTCGAAGAGGAGGCCCTTGTTGAAGTGGTGCGACTTGCTCGTGAGCATCTCCTGGATCAGGCCGGGGGAGTTGACCACGGTCACGGTTTTCGGCCCGACAGTGATGCGCACGATCGGCCCGTAGGTGCGCAGGAGTTGAAGGAATGCCAGCCGGTCCCTGAGCAGCGGCAGGGCGTGTCCGATGAGCGGTAGCCGCCCGGGAGCGATCGGTGGAACGTATATGTCGGCAGTCACAGGGTTGGTTCCCTCCGCTTCTGGTCCGTGTGTGTGGTGCGTCGCTGATCAGTTCAGCGGTGACGGGTGCGCAGCATTTCGAGGGCGGCCGTCACCTCGGCCTGGACCATCGCCTCCGGCGCGTACAGGGTCTTGTCGTGCCAGAGCGCCGGGTGCCGGTGGCCTGAGGTACGGCCGGCCGGAAGGAGAGCGGCCTCGGCGCGGTCCAGGGCGTCGGTGCTGTGCGGCTGCCGGATGAAGGGGGCGGCGCGAAGGAGGATGTTGACCGCGTACGCTGTCTCCTCCACGGTGCCGTCCCATATACCCCAGAGTCCGTCGTCGCGCTGGGTTTCCAGGACCCAGTCGGCGGCCGACCGTACGGCGTCGCGGGTATGGGGGTGGTCATCATCACCGCGGGCGAGGGCAGCCACGCACCGAGAGGTGGCGTAATAGGGAGAGGCGTGCCACTTGTCCGACCATGCGCCCTCGGGCTGCTGCTGAGCCAGCAGCCAGTCCCGCACCAGGTTCATGTTCGGCTGGTGGACGCCGGCAGCCGCGGGCTGGAACCGCAGATAGGCACCGAGAGCCTGGAGGGCGTGGGCGTTCGCGGTGGCAGATCCGGTGTCCTCGCCGACATAGCAGTCGTAGTGGGTCCCGGTCTCGAAGACCGACAGCGGGGCCGGGTCGCGGGGTTCCCCGGCGAGCGCGGCCACGAGCACGGCCATGGCGGTGTCGTCGGCGTCCGGCATGAGACCAGGTGCGCCGCGGACGCCTGCGGGATCGTAGATCTGCCTGGCCCAGGCGCGCACGGTGGCCCGGCAGGTGTGAGGAAGCCCAGGGCCGGCCAGCGCGGCTGCGACCCAGAGGCGCTCGAATACCGAGATCGGGGCGGCTTCTGGGAAGAAGCCGTCGTAGCGCCGGCCCACGGCCGTCAGCTCCGCGACCGCTTGATCCCGACCTGCGACGGAGTCCGGCGCTGCGGCGACCCATGCCGCCGTTGCGGCGGGGGAACTGCCGAACAGCCCCTCGGGGAGGGCGACGTCGGCGTGCGAGAGGTGGCGGGCGATGCCTTCGTAGGTGTGGTGGAGCTTTTCAGGGATGCTGCCGGCAGAACGGCACCGCTGGGCGATCTGGTCGGGCAGCGTGTGCCGGAACCCATTCGGCAGTGTGAGGCGCGATCCGTGAGACCACGGGCCGAGCGGGGGCAGAGCGCCGATTTCCTGCTGGTCCAGGTGCTCGTTGATCTGGGCGACCAGGCTGGGGACGAGGATCTCGATGGCAGCCGTGTCCGGCCACGGTCCGGTCGGCGGCAGCCTGCGCAGCCTGGCAAGTCCGGCTGCCGCCGCCGCTGCGAGCCGCTCGCGGCCCGTTCCGGGGGCGGTGTCGAAGCGCAGGGTGGACAAGAGGGCCTCCACCGCGCTGAGCGTCGGCAGCAGCCGGTACGGCGCGGGACCCTCCCCCCAACTCCCGTCGCGATGCTGCTGTTGCAGCAGCCAGGCGAGCCGTCGCTCATGCCCGGACAGCCGCGGCGCGAAGGAGAGGACCCGGGCCGTCTCATACAGTGACGGGCGGACGCTGCCCCATGGGTCGCGGTCGACTTCTGCGATGAGGAGTGCGGCCCGGGAGTCGTAGGCCTGCGGCAGGTACGTCGAGTCCGTGCGGGTGCTGGTCATGCTCGCCGCTCCGTGGCTATCCGGGCTATCTCGCGCAGCGCACCGGCTGCGGCCGCGTGGAGGGGCGCCCGCTCGAGTGCGGCGACGGCCGCCGAGCGTTGGGCGCTGATCATCTCCTCCACCCGTTCTCGCGCACCGGTCGCCTCCAGGACGGATCGGACGCGGAGGATGTCTTCGTCGGCCAGGTCGGGACGGCCGACCAGCATGCGCAGCACGCGCAGCTGTTCGCCGGAGGCCTGCTGTATCGCGAGCGCCAGGAGCACCGTGGCCTTGCCCTCGCGGAGGTCATCGCCGACCGGTTTGCCGGTTTCGGCGGGGTCGCCGAACACCCCCAGAAGATCGTCACGCAGCTGAAACGCTTCTCCCAGCGGGAGAGCGAAGGCGCTGCACGCCTCGAGGATGTCGGGGCCGGCGCCGGCGAGCGCCGCTCCGATGTGCAGTGGCCGTTCCACGGTGTACTTCGCGGTCTTGTACCGCACGACCTGCAGCGCGGTCTCAACGTCTCCCGACAGTCGGTCGGTCGACAGCAGATCGAGGTACTGCCCGTAGACCAGCTCGCTGCGCATGGCAGCCAGGAGCGGCAAGGCCCGGGACAGGGTGCTGGGTTCGATCCCTTCGTGGAGGAGCTCATCGGACCACACCAGGGCAAGGTCTCCGAGCAGGACGGCGGCGTTGAGACCGTGAGAGTCGCTTCTGCTGCGTCGGCCGCCGCCTGCTGTGTACGCGGCGGACAGGGCGCGGTGGGCGGAGGCACGCCCGCGGCGGGTGTCACTGGCGTCCATGACGTCGTCGTGGATCAGGGCGAACGTCTGGAACAGCTCCAGGGCGGCAGCGGCGGTCGTGGCCGTGCTTGCGCTCTTGTGCCCGCCTCCGGCGTGCCAGCCGACGACGCACAGTTGTGCGCGCAGTTGTTTGCCGCTGTTCAGGAGGTGGCGCAGGGTGGTGAACAGCGGCGCCATCTCGGGGCCCGGGGCCGCCTTTTCCTTTCGGGCGAGGAACTTGTCCAGTATCGCGTCGACGCCGACTCGTATGGCGGAGAGGTCCGGTGTGCCGACTGCGGAGGTTGTGTGGGTCATCGGTGGGTGTACCCCTTTGCGTTCAAGAACCGTCATGGGCGGATCCCTTTTCTTCGAAGGCGGGCAGGGGTAGGAGCCCCTCCGGCGAACCGAGCGGCTGGTGGGTTGATCGAGAGTGCTCTCTCGACCCTGGTATGGCGTCGCGGCACGTGAGCGTGCGCGCATCTAGACGATCAAGACGACATCGCGGCCCGCGCGGTCGCGTGGTTCCGGGGCGTGGTGCGCTGGGTCCAGGGCATGGACTGCTGGCCTTCGGCGGAACGCGGGGTGAAGCGGCAGGGCAGTGAGGTGAGGATGCGGTAGATGGGATGGGGCCGGTACGTCAACTCCTCGCGGGGAACCGCGAGTTCGATGTCGTGGAGGTAGGAGGTGAGCCGCTCGATCGCGGAGATCGTGACGACCAGGGCGATGGAGCGGGCGGGGCACTCATGAGGGCCCGCGGCGAAAGCCAGGTGAGCCCGGTGGTCCGAGCGGTGACCGCCCTCGGTCGGGTCCGAGTAGGGGCAGGTGTTGACCGCGGCGTAGGACACCATGACGGGATCGCCGGCCCTGATGTGCCGGCCGTGGAAGGTGATGTCGTGGCGCGGCCGGTGGAGGCTGTACATGGCCAGCGGCGGGTCGCGCCACAGAACGTCGTCGACGGCGTGCTCGATGGGCAGGCTGCCGGTGGTCAGGGTGCCGCGGTAGCGCTCGTCGGAGAGCATCCGGAGGAAGGTGTTGGCGATCAGGCCCGCCAGCGTGTCGTAAGCGGCGCCCTGGGTGATCAGGACCTGGTTGATCACCTCCTCCGGGGTGAGGCCGCTGGGGTGGTCTATGAACCAGGAGGTCAGATCGCGGCCACGCTGGGCGGCCTTCATCTGGTAGAGGGCGAACAGGTAGGCCTGGAGGGACTGCTCGCCCGCGGCCTTGGTGTGAAGGTCGGTGCTCATCATCGACTCGATCGCCGTGAAGAGCTGGGAGGCGTGCTCGTCACCCATGCCGAACAGAGAGTTCAGGACCATCAGCGGGAGCCGTCGGGCGTACTGGCTGACGAGGTCGGCGCTACCCGCGTGGGCGAACTCGCGCAGGAGGGTGTCGGCGTGCCGGCGGGTCACGTCCCGTACGTGCTGAGGGTCGAGGAGGGCGAAGCTGTCGGTGACGACGTTGCGCAGGTGGGCGTGCTGCTCGTCGTCGGTGAAGAAGAGGCTGGGACGCCACTGGACGAGCGGCATGATCGGGCTGTCGGGCGGCAGGTGTTCCATCCACCCCCGGGTGTCCTTGGTCCACGTGCGGGTGGTGTCGTGGAACAGGTCGAGGGCGGCCCGGTAGTCGGTGACCACCCAGACGAAGACGCCGGGGTCGATTTCTGCGAGGCCCACGGGCCCCTGCTCGCGCAGCATGGCGAAGCTGCGCTGGGGGTCGGCTGCGTGCTCCGGCGCGTAGAGCGGCACGGCGGCGTTCGGCATGGTGGTCACGAGGTGGCGTCTCCGGCACGGCTGATGAGGTAGGCGGTGAGAACTTTCAGGGCGTTCAGAGTGGAGCCCCGGTCCCGTGCGTCGACGGTGACGATGGGCGTGTGGTCCTCAAGGTCGAGCTTGGCGCGCACGATGTCGAGGTCGTACTCGGGTGCGTCCGGGAACTGGTTGACCGCGATCGCGTAGTCCAGGCCGGACTCCTCGACGAGATCCATGACGTCGAAGGAGTCGTCCAGCCTGCGGGTGTCGACCAGGATCAAAACGCCCAGGGCGCCCAGGGCGTGGTCCTTCCACATGGGGCGGAACCGCTCTTGTCCGGGGGTGCCGAACAGGTAGAGCACGATGCCGGCCTGGACGAGGGTGATCCGTCCGAAGTCGATGGCGACCGTGGTGGTGGTCTTGTCCTCGACATGGAGGTCGTCCACGTCGGCGGCAGCGTGTGTCATGACCTCCTCGGTGTGGAGGCTCTTGATCTCCGACACCGTCTCGATCGCGGTCGTCTTGCCGATACCGAAGGGCCCTGCGATCAGGATCTTCTCCCGGTCGTAGTCCTCTGCAGGGAGGTAGACCGGAGCCGGTAGTGCCGACGGGCTGCTGCTAGAGGGCTTCGAGTCCATGGAGAACCCTTTCAAGAACAGACCGGGCGGGCCGGTTGACCTGAGGCGCACTGGCTCGCAGGTGGCCCTCGTCGATGAGCTGGGAGGCGAGCATCTTGCACACCCCGCTAGGCAGGCGGAGGTAGGCGGCGGACTCCATGATCGTCAATGAGCCCTTTCCGACCAGGTCGAGGAAGCGCTGTTGCGCGGGGGTGTGGTGAGAGGCGGACGGCAGGCCGGTGGCGGTGAGCGCGGTAAGGGATTGGAGCGTGTTGCGGGTGGGGGTACCGCTGCCTCCGGTTGCCAGGTAGCTCGGGACGATCCTCCGTACCTGGCCCCGGGTCATGACGTCGAGTTCTCGGTGCGCGCGGAGACGGACATGAGCGACTCGCCCAGCTTCTTCGCCTGCGTGGCCATCGCGTGAGCGATGATGCCCATCGGCGTGTCCGGGGCGTAGGCGACGACGATGAAGGCGTTGGTCTTCTTGCCGGCGGGCATCATGGTGAGCCTGCCCAGGACGGTCCGCTCCTCCGAGTCCTTCTTCGGAGGGGCCTCCAGCTCGACGGTGATGGTCGAGGCCGGGGAATCCTCGGGTGCGTCCAGGGCTTCGATGGCCGCGGCACGTGCTGCGCTCTGCAGGGAAGAGGCCATCGCCGCGATCTTGTCGGCGGTGTCCCTGTCCGCGCTTCCGGCAGAGCCGATGGGCATGCCGTCGGCGGACAGGATCACGGCGTTCCGGACGCCTTTGATCTCGGTGATCGGGTCCAGGACCCAGGAAGGGTCGCCGATGCGTTCGCGGAGCGTTGCGCTCATGTCTGGTCCTCGGTGTCTGGTTCCGTGTGGGTGGGGGTGTCGGCGCGTCCGGCGGCGAGGCCTTGCTCGTAGGCGGCCCAGTCCGCGAGGGCGGACTCCGGATCCGGCGGCTGTGCCTCACGCGGAAGTTGCTCGTGGGTGACGGGTGCCGGGCGGTTCCTGCGGCGCCGCTGCGGCAGCGACGAGGCGTCCCGGGGGCCCGCGGTCGGAGCGGACTCCGCAGGAGGGGAAGGAGGGCGGGGAGTGAGTGGGGCGGGGGCGGGACGAGGGGCCATGGCCGACAGCGGCTCGGCTTCCTCGTCAATGACGGTCAGCAGCGCCGGGGGAACGGAGATCACCGCACGGACACCGCCGTAGTCGGAGACGCGGTCGACGAAGACCTGGAATCCGTAGTCGGCGACGAGCCGGCCGCAGGCCGCGAAGCCGAGGGCAGGAGGGTCGCCCAGTTCTGTGAGGAGCACGCTCTGCGGACTTTCCCCGGAGACGAGTCGAGCCCCCCGCTTTGCGGCCTCGGCGGTCATCCCCTTGCCCGCGTCATCGATCTGGATGCAGACGGTGCCGTTGTCGGTCTGCAGGAGTGTGACTTCCACTGAGAGGTCGCCGCGCGACGACTCCAGAGCGTTCGCCATCAGTTCGGCACAGGCGACGGCGATCGGCTCGGCGACGTGGCCGGCCAAGCCAACGTTGTCGGCAAACAACCGTGAGTGGATCTTGATCCGCTCGTAGCCGTGCAGACGCGACTTGGCGCCGGTGACGACATCCGGGAGGTGGGTGTCCGGCCGGACGAGGCCAGGCCACCCACCGCTCACGATCGCGGCCTTCTGAACCAGGCGGGTGAACTGCTCGTTGTGGTGGTCGATGCGGAAGAAGTCCTTGAGGGTCTTCTCATCCTGGTACTCGCCCTGGAGTGCAACGAGCAATTCCTGCAGCTGGTACGCCTTCGCTTGCATCTCCACGCAGGCGCCGCGCAAGGCCGCACGGGCAGCCGAGTCGATGCGGCTCCGCTCTTCGAGAACCGTGGTTACGAAAAGGTCCTGGACGGCATCGAGCAGCTTCGCGTAGCCGGTGCCGAGGAGGCTTTCGTGCAGCAGCCCGGGAACGGGGTAGTGGTCACTGACCAGGTTCAGCGCCCGTGCGGGGAGGCGGGTGTTCAACAAGTGCCGCAACTCGTCGTGCAGCATCGTCTCGCGAGCTCCGGCCGATGCCAGGAGGTGCCCCTGCGTCTCGTGCTGGTCCTTGAGCGTGGCGTGTTCTCGGGACAGGGCCGCGCGGGAGCGGGCCAGACGCACCGTGGCGACGGCGCCAACGGCTGTCGTGGCGCCGAGCACCGCAGTGGCTGCTTCGAATATCGAAGTCACGGGCTGAGGTCCTTGGGTGAGGGTCGGGTCCTTGGCTCAGGACATCAGGGCTGCGGAGATGCACCAGAAGCCTTGAGGAGATGGATGGGCGGGGGACGGGGGAGTGCGTTCGTGATCAATCGTGGTCCGTTTCATGTGGCACCGGTACGCCAAACCGTGGCCACTTCGTGGCCATCTCTTGGGCGACGCAGCGATGCGCGAAGGCGTGACCGGCGCAAAGGAGGTCACGAATGGGATGAATCCGGTGGCCACGCGGGGGTCTGCGCGGTGTGGGGCGCCCTTCGCGCGGTGTGGCCACTTCGTGGCCATCTTTCAAAAAGCCCTTGACAAGCTCCCTAAGAGTCAGGAAGTGACTGAAGAGATTCATCCCACTTGCGACGATTAGAGGCTGCGCCTATCCGGTTGCCCAGACCATCGCAGCCTCCAGAGCCGCGTCGGCATCTCTCGCGAGCGCGATGCCCGAGTGAGCCGCAATCTCGGAGGTGGAGGCACCAACAAGCAGGACGGGGATTTGGACGCCGAGAGCAACGCCGGCTTCCCCGCACACCAGCGGGGACCTGGCGTCATCCTGGACTGCGATGAGGAGCCGGGAGCGGCGGATGTCCTCGACCCGGAGTTCAGCGTTGACGCGATCCGCGGCGACACCGGCGTCGAACTGGCTGACCACCCTGTGGCCGGCATCCAAGTCGAGCCAGCGAGCGGTGCTGTGCAGCGGCGGGGTCATCCTCGTCCGCAGGTCCCGGAGAACATCGCGGTGCTGCACGGAGCCAGCCAAGTAGACCGGCGCTGCGCCGTGGGGGACTGGACAGGGAAAGGACGCGCTGGCCCCGGAGTCTGGAACGGCGGGGGCTTCGCGCGGGGGCCGGGAGGGGTTGGTGGACGAGCGGCGGCTGCGGCCGTACGGCAGCAGCGGCGTGCTGGCGGCGGGGATGTCCTTCGAGAGGGACGGCATCGAGATGGCCGCTCGCTGCCGCTCGATCTGCTCCAGCGGCTGCGTCGGGTAGAGGAAGCGGGGCTGACCGTCGACGGCCAGCATGAACGTGCCGAAGATCTGCTCCTCCTCCATGACCGAACGCGTACGGTCATGGAGGAGTGCCAGGTGCCGAGGGTCGGTGTGTCCGAGCGCCACCGCTTGCGCGACGGCGGCCAGGGCGTCCTCGCGGGCCTGGTTTTCCCGGTCCGCGTGCTGGAGCAGGAGCCAGGCCGCGTCGGCGACATGCGCTCCGTCGCGCCTGGCGCGGGGCCAACCGTAGCGGTCCACGATACGCAGCAGGTCTTCTGTGGCCATCTGCGACAGCTGGAAGTACGAGTCGAGATCCGGGTCGGACGCCGCAAGTTCAGGGGCGAGATCCGGAAGGCACGTCAGCGGCATGGGCCAGTTCGGATAGCCCAAGGCTTCGTTGACTCGCTGTTCAAGGCCCGGATCGTTGTGGAGTGCTCTGAATACCTCCGCCAGGAGGTTCTGTTCGTCTTCGGCGAGACGTGCAAGGTGATCCCACACGTTCCGGGTTCCGACTCGGCGGTGGTGTACTACGGGAGCGCTGGGTGTCAGATGGGCGACGTCGCGCAGCAGTGCTTGCGCACGGGCTGTGTTGAACCGGCCGTCGAACGTGCGGGGCAACTCCCGTACACGGGCGACCGGATGAGGATGAAGGCCCTCCGGCAGTGCTTGCCGCGCGTGATCGGTGACATCCTCCACCGAGCCGTCGTCATCGAGGACGAGGAGGACGCCGATGGTGGCGCCCAGGGCGTTGTGCGGGAGCACAACAGCCGCCGCATCTCGGACGTGGGGGTGCCTCAGCAGGACGGCCTCGACCACTTCGGTGGGCGGTGCATCGACGGACGGGACCTGGTCCGGTTCGCAGTGCTCTGCGGGCCGCGCCGGCGCTGCGAACGCGCCCTTGGCCTCCAGCCGCCGATCGGGCGTCGGTGCGGCCCCGGTCATGAGGCAACGACCTGTTCGGTGACGCTGGCTCCGCGGGGGCGTGGGAGCGCTGAAAGGTCTCCGAGGCGGAGGGCGGTCCCGACCAGCGTGAGGTGGCTGAATGCCTGCGGATAGTTTCCGACCTGCCGCTTCAACCGGGGATCCCACTCCTCGGCCAGGAGCCCGACGTCGTTGCGCAGTGCCAGCAGCTTCTCGAACAGCCCTCTCGCCTCGTCCATGCGGCCGATCATGGCCAGGTCGTCCGCGAGCCAAAACGAGCAGGCGAGGAAGGCGCCTTCGTCGCCGGGTAGCCCGTCGACGCCCTTGCGGGCGCCGTCCGTCGGGTAGCGCAGGAGGAACCCGTCGGGCGTGCACAGGTCGCGCTGGACGGCCTCGATCGTGCCGATGACGCGCTTGTCGTCGGGCGGGAGGAAGCCGACCTGTGGGATCAGGAGCACGGAGGCGTCCAGTTCCTTCGAGCCGTACGACTGTGTGAAGGTGTGGCGTTCCGGGTCGAATCCGCGCTCGCAGACCTCCCGGTGAATGGTCGCGCGAAGCTGGCGCCACCGGGTCAGCGGTCCGTCGATCTCTCCGCTCTCCAGCAGTTGGATCGTGCGGTCGATGGCGGTCCAGGCCATGACCTTCGAATGCACGAAGTGCCGGCGTGGGCCGCGCACTTCCCAGATGCCCTCGTCGGGCTCGCGCCAACGCCGCTCCAGGGTTTCGATCAGCCGCAGCTGGAGGCGGTGGGCGCTGTCGTGGCGGTCCAGGCCGGACTGGTGGGCCAGGTGCAGGGCTTCGACGACTTCGCCGTAAACGTCCAACTGGAGTTGCCCGGCAGCGGCGTTGCCGATCCGGACGGGCGCGGACCCCTCATAGCCCGGGAGCCACGGCAGCTGCATCTCCGGGAGGGAACGCTCCCCTCCAATGCCGTACATGATCTGGAGGTTGTCCGGGTCGCCCGCGACGGCGCGCAGCAGCCATTCGCGCCAGGCTCGGGCCTCGTCCCGGTACCCGGTGCGCAGGAGGGCCGACAGTGTGATCGCTGCATCTCGCAGCCAGGTATAGCGGTAGTCCCAGTTGCGCACACCGCCGATGCCCTCGGGCAACGAGGTCGTCGGCGCCGCCACGATCCCGCCGGTCGGGGCGTACGTCAGCGCCTTCAGCGTGATGAGCGAACGGACGACGGCGTCACGGTAGGGACCGCAGTACGTGCACCGACTGACCCAGTTCCGCCAGAAGTCCTCCGTCACCTCCAGGGCGTCGTCGGGAACGCTCATCTCGGGAGGACCGTGATGTGAGGAGTGCCAGGCCAGGCTGAAGGCGACCTTCTCTCCCGCCTTGACCGTGAAGTCCGTGCTTGTGCGTGCAGCTGCGTTCTGCGTCGTGAGCGTGGAGTCCAGCCACAGGGAGTCGGGGCCGGCCACGGCGACGGTCCGCCCGCCGTCGACCCGGATCCAGGGAACGATCTGACCGTAACCGAACCGCATACGCAGGTCGGAGCGCATGAGGACCGCGCCGGTTACTCCTTCGACGATGCGAATGAGCTGCGGAGTTCCCGCTTGAGGCGGCATGAAGTCGGTGACCCGCACCGTGCCGTGAGCCGTGTCCCACTCCGATTCGAGGATGAGCGAATCGCCGCGGTAGCTTCTGCGGGTCGCGTCGGCAGGACGCGGGCCAGACGGGCTCGCGGGACCCAGCCGCCAGCCGCCGTGTTCATCGTTGCCGAGCAGGGCGGCGAAGACGGCCGGGGAGTCGAATCTCGGCAGGCACAGCCAGTCGATGGTGCCGTCGCGGCAGACCAGCGCGGCGGTCCGCATGTCGCCGATCAACGCGTAGTCCTCGATGCGATGGTTGGTCATAAAGGTCTTCCCGTTCCGGAGAACCCTGTCGGCGACAGGTTGGTGTCGTAGGCGCCCAGCAGCGCGGCCCAAGGCGGTGCAGTCAGCGGCATCGGTCAGCGCGGAGTACGGCTCGGACGCTCACTAAGACCTTGCGGACTGCCAGGCGGTCTTCCATTGCACCGGCCGCCATCCCGCGGAAGGAGCTGAGCGGCCGACGCCGTCGGCTCTGCCTAGGTTGATCGATTTCAGGTGGCACCGATACGCCGAACTGCGGCCATCTTGTGGTCATGTCGGAGCCACAGCCACGCGAGGGCCGGGACACTGGGCGGCCGATCCCCGGCTCTCGCGGGTCGAACAGAATCGCCGCGCCATCAGAGATGGCCACAAGGTGGCCACGGTTTGGCGTACCCCTGCCACCCGGAGTCGGCCAGAGTGGTGCCCGGGTCGATCTCCCGGCCCGCGCCACAGGGCGTCTCGAACGCTGAGGAGACGAAGGTGCCGCCGACAACAGCTGAACTGATCAAGGATCAGAATTTCGGATATCTGGTCGACCGCCGTACCTTCAGTCTCATCGGTGTGGCTGAACCGCTGGAACTGGCCCGCAGGAAGGTACGCGAAGCGCTGACGGACCAGACCGACGAAAGCCGAGTCGATGACGCTGTCCTGGTCACCGACGAACTCGTAGCCAACGCGATCCGGCATGCCGGCGGGCCGGTGTCACTCAACCTCGACTTCTATGAGAAGGGCGTAACTGTGGGCGTCGTCGACCGCGGGACAGATACCACCGTCATCCCGGCAGCCCCCGTCTGCTTTCTCGCCGACCTGGATGATGTGGGTCTCGGCGCGATCAGCTTCGACTCGTTGCCGGAGGACGGACAGGGACTGTTCCTCGTCGCCCAGTTCGCGACCGCCTGGGGCGTGGAGCGGACGACCTTCGGCAAGGTCGTGACCGCCGCCTTCGATCTGGCCGGGAGCATCGCGTGATCGCTCATGACCTCGCCGCCCGGCACCTGTGCCGCGGCATTTTCGCGTATCCGCTCGGCCTGCACTGTGAGGTGCCTGCGGGGCGCGACACATCCATGGCCTCGACGAACGCCAGCGGCTTCCTCGACGGGTTGCGGCGTGCGGTCCAACACGTCAAGCACGGGACAATCTTCTTGGACACGGCCGATTCGTACGGCCACGGCCATGCAGAGCGCATGATCGGCCGGTTTGTGCATGAACACCAGGACCTGCCGCTCTATCTGAGTAGCAAGGTGGGCCGCGTGCGCGGCTCCGCGCCGCACCCGTTCGCCGGCCGGCACATTCATCACCAGTTCGAGCAATCGCTGGAGAACCTGTACGCCGAACAACTGGATCTGTACACCCTGGAGACCTTCGACTTCGGTCCCGCCGACTGCTATCTCGGCAACGCCATCGACGCGATGCGTACTCTCCGGGAACTGGAGTCCATCAGAGCGATCGGCATGCGAGGACCGCACGCGGATTACACCTCCTCCCCCGAGGAGTGGGAAAGGCAGGCGGAGCGGTTCCTGTACCTGTTCCGCCTCATCAAGCCGGATGTCGTCTGGACCCGATTCAACGCGTTCACCCCGGCTGTCCTGCTAGATGGTGAAGACCTGTTCTCCTTCACCGCTCGCCACGGTGTCGGCCTGGTACTGGCCGCGCCGCTGGCACACGGAGTCCTCACGGGAAGCAGCGCAGGAATTTCTCCGTCCCACCTATCCGCCTCGCATGCCCTGCCACGGTTGACACCACCGCTCACGAAGCGGATCTCCGACGGGCTTCAGACCCTGCGGGACAACTTCGGTGACACGCCGGGCACACTGACGCGCTTGGCTCTTCGCTCCTGCTTGCAGCGCGGCGACAACTGCGTCGTTGTCGTGGGCTTCAGCAACCAAGACCAAGTCGAGGAGAACTACAGGTGTCTGGGCCCCGCACTGACGGAGCAAGAGCTTGGCGTCGTCGACGAGATCTACGCTCACCTCCGCGCCGGGCTTCAGGGAGACTCCGTGCAGCGTGTCGTCGAGGAAGCGCTCGCGTGAAAGGCACTCCACGCTTCTCCGTGCCCGTGTGTCCAGCGGAGGCGCTCCACATCGTCGATCTCCGCCGCTGGGCAGGAGGCGGCTGGACACCGCCGAGCCGGCACGTCAACGCTGACGTTCAGCCGTGATCACAAGCTGTCCGCCGGTACGGGTGACCCCGGAGAGGAAGTACCCGTCGGGGAACGGGGAAGCGGCATCGGGTCCGACCGCGCACGAGGGTTCGGGTACGGGTTGGAAGACGGTGACTCGGTCCACAAGACCCGCAGCGAGGAGGCGCTCACTGAGTTTCGAGTAGCCGTCGAGGAGGACTGTGCGCGCCCCGGTCGCGGCGAGCGTGACCATGGCGATGTCGGGGTCGTCAGGCAGCGGACCGGGCGGCAGGCGGAAGACGCTCTCCCCGTGGCTGCCCGGGCGTCCTTCCTCGGCCGGTGCACCGTCGGAGATCAGCAGATCATGGACCTGACGCTGTCGCGCGATCTCCGCGACGGCTTCTATCGAAGGTGCGTCAGGGAAGCCGGCGGCGTCGGTTTGGCGCAGTACGTGCAGCAGCGGCCTATGAGATGTCAGGGAAGCGAGCCATGGCCCGAGGACGGTGAGTGCTTCCTCCTCCAGGACGTGGGTCTCGACTTCAACGCCGCCGCGGCGCAGGCGCTCGGCACCTCCCTCGCCTCGGGACGTGGGGTCGAGCACAGCGATCATGACGCGGGTGACGTGGGCGTCTAGGAGGGCCTGGTGGCAGGCGGGGGTGAGTCCGACGTGGTTGCACGGCTCGAGCGTCACCACCGCCGTACCCCCTGCTGCCCGGCCTCCGGCGGCTGCGAGGGCGTTGACCTCGGCGTGCGGCGAGCCCTTGTAGAGGTGGTATCCCTCGCTGACGGTCCGACCGTCGGCGTCAAGAATCACGCATCCAACGGGCGGGTTCGGGCTGGTGGCACCGAGGCCGCTCGCAGAGATGGCGATGGCACGGCGCATGGCTTTCAGCTCCGCCGATGTCGGCATTACCCCTCCTTCACCCGCTGTGGACAACGGCCTCGGCCAACTCGGCGACCCGAGCATTCCCGTTCGCCGGCCCCATCGCGTCGACTGCGGTGATCGTCTCACGCAGAGTACGAGCCGACCCTGCTCCCCGGGCAACAGCGAGTGCCAGGTGGGCCTGCTCGACGGCGTGCTCGATCTCCCCGGTTCGCGCGTACGAGGCGGCGAGGCGTGCATGGATGAGGCCGCGGTCGCGCCGGTAGATCTCCGGTAGTTCGGAAAGCGAGGCTGCCAGAAGCGGCACCGCCCGGTCGGGGCGGCTCAGCAACAACCAGCAGTTGGCGCGCTGACCTTCGAGATAGGCGGGGGTCGCGAAGTCGCCGTGCCCACTGCGTCCGTCACCGGCGCTCTCGGGACTCGCCGCGAAAGAGTGGGCCTGATCGATGAGTCGGTGGCACGTGATCTCGTCGCCGAGCAGGGCGTAGCCGTGCGCCTCCTGCTGAAGCGCTGCCGCACGCATCTGCGGCGTCAGGACTCGGTCGTAGCGCTGAACCGCGCGCGAGAGACTGATGCTCTGGGCAGCCTTGCCAGCGGCGGTAGCTTGCTGTGCGCGCCGAAAGAGGGTCCAGGCGGTCAAGGTGTCGTCTCCGACCTCTACGGACCATTCCATAGCCTGCTGAGTCCAGTGCAGGGCTCGGGCAACGTCGTCTTGGTCGGCGGCGCAGTCCTCGTGAAGCCAGGCCGCGGATTCTGCATAGCAGGCGGCCAGGCGTAGGACCTCGTCGCGCATGGGCGCGACCGTGGAGTCGAGTAGTTCTTGGAGTACGGCCAGGTTCTGATGAACACCGTGAAGGGCGTGGCGAGGGCCGAGCAGGTTGTCGCTCTGTACGAGCATGTGCCACATCTCCCGCAGATGGATCAGCACGGCGTCTACTTGTGCCCCCGTATGGTGGCGGTCATGGATCGAGGCGGGTTCGCCACCGCCAGGACGATGGGGGAGAGCGGCAGCTCCTCCTGCGAGGAGGAATCGGCGACGGCCCACCGCTGCGCCTTCCTTGGCGAGAAGGAGCTGTTCTGCGCGGAAGCCTCCTCGATCCGGCTCTGGCCACAGCGGCCAACGAGAAATCTCCTCTTGAGCGTCGGAAGCGGGGCCGGTGTCGGCTTCCGGAGGTGGGGCGAACAGCCATGCGATGGGCTGTTGGAAGACGTGTTCGAGGATCCGCCGGGTGTCCTTCTGGGGCATACCCTTCATGTCGCCGGACATCCATCGGTCGAAGGTGCGCCGGGAGACGGTGACGTCGGCGAGCCGTCGCTCGCCGGTCTCGGCGGCCAGCTCCCGTGCGGCTGTGGTGAAGTGCGCGCCGAATGTCTGGACGGTGGTCCAGCCTCTCTCCTGAACCAGCTGGCGGAAGAGCGTCACCTTCATCCTCATCGCGTGCGCTGCTCCCGACGGCTACTGGGGCGGAGCGGAACCGTTCGCACGACAGTCCAGCAGTAGGCCCGTGGTGTTCCGGTGGTCTGGCGAAGCTCGACGAGGTCCACGCTGGTGATCTCGAGATCCACGGGCGCAAGCGCGCGCAGACGCGCCACGCTGTCGATCACAGGACTGGCGGGGCGACGACGGTTGTTGTACTGAATGCCGAGGTGAGGTCGGAAGGCGGTCGTGGCTCCGCCGCCGGGTACGCCGGCTCGGCGGCCGAGGGCGTGCAGGGCAGCATGCAGCCGGACAAGCGGAGTCCAGGGGGAGAGGCTGAAGCGCACCGCGCCCCGTGATCCGGCGAGGGGGTGTGCGAGAAGCCGGAACTGTTCCAACGGCAGGTGCTCGGACAGCTCGGCGAGGTGTTGCACTTGGTCCTTCGTGACGTTCGCGGTGTCTCCGATCCGGGGCATGGTCACGTGGAGCCCGTCGCCAGGCACGGGGTCCATGCCCAGATGCGCGAGTTCCATCTGACAGTGCCGGGTCTGGTTGAGCAGGGCCGGGGCATCAGGGAACGTAAGCATCCAGTAGTACGCGCGGCGACCAATTGGCCATCCAGGCCGGGACCAGTGATCGTCAAGCCAGTCTATGGAGGTGAACGCCTTCCAGTCGTGTTCGGTGATCGTCCGGGAATTGTCGAGGTCAGCCGGAGGCGCGGGTGGAAACGCCTGGGGGTCGGCCAACAGCTGCGGCGTCACGGGCCTGTCTCCTCACTGGCGCACTGTGCCGCAGCCCGGCCCCATACCGCGGGCCGTAGAGACGCTGCGTACGGGGCCCCTCCGCACAGTTCGTGGGGATCGGGCAGGTTACGACGGTCCACGCCCGGGGCGGGACCATGGCGCCCCCACTCAATGAGCGCTCCATGTCGCCATGTGATCGCCGCTGCGGAGAGTGTTCAAGCGGAAGGTGAGCTGCTCCACGGCTACTCCGTCGCCTTTGTCGGTGCGTCGTATGAATGAGCCTAGGGTGTGCAGGTCCCGTATCCGGGTGAGGACGGAGAGTCCCGACCACTGCGCTGGGTCGTACCCGTAAGCGTGGGCGAACGCCGTGAGCTCCTGCTGGGTGCGTCCAAAGCGGACGCCCTGGAAGGTGTTCGCGAGGTCGACCTCGCGTGGGCCGAAGGCGGCCTCGTCCCAGTCACCGAGCAGTGCGCTGGTCCCATTCCATAGCGTGTTGCCGGGGTAGGCGTCGCCGTGCACGAGCCCCTCGCCCAGTGGGAATTCCAGGTGGCTGTACGCGTTGAGGGCCATGGCTACGGCGTCCTGAAGCCAGCTCCGGTCGCTGCTGGAGAGCGCGGTGCTCTGTTGCACGGTCCTTTGAAGCGTGGCAAGGGGCTGGTAGGGAGGCAGTTTGACGGGGGGCTGCGGCAGGGCATGAAGTTGGCGGAGGAGCGCGCCGAGATGCTCGGGCGACGGGGGCGGTCCGTCTGGCTGGGGGTAGTGAGTCCAGAGGGTGATCGTGTAGGGCGGGCATTCGATCGGTTGCGGGACGTTGATCGTCTCGGGCACGGCGAGGCCCTGGCCGGCGAGCCAGCGCGTCAGAGCTACGGATCTGGCCACGGCCTCGCGCTGGTCCCGGGGGCTGACACGGGCGACGATGCCGTCTTGGGGGAGAAGGTAGACAGAGGTGGCGTGGCGCCGCAGCGGAGTTAGGCCGCGGGCGGACAGCCCGAGGGTGCGGCACGCGTCTCGGATGGCGTCTTCTTGGGCTGCGTAGGTCGTGGTCATCACAACGAAGGTATCCGGCTTCCGGCGTCGATGACGCGGTAGCTCCTGGCGAGGTCGGCAAGCTCGCGGACGTCGCGATTTCCGGCGAAGGCGGGCTGCTGCAGGAGCGCGGCGACGCGGTCCATGGCCTTGCCGAGTTGCTGGATGCGCAGCTCCGGTGGGAGGACGAGGATCTGCCGCAGACGCTCGGCCGCGCCGGCAAGGTCTCCCTGGGCGAGCTTGGCGGTGGCGATGTCGATGACGGCCAGGGCCTCGTCGCCGTACGAGCGTTCCTCGGGCAGGCCGGTGACGTACCGCTCGACGGCTGCAGTGGCGTGTCGCTCGGCATCGGCGTGCTCGCCGAGGAGGGCAAAGGTGCCGCCGAGGTAGTACTCCTGCTTGGCGACCGGGAAGCTGAGCAGGCCGCCGAACTGTTCGACCTCGTCCTTCTCGGGTGTCTCCTCGCGCGCGCGATGCAGTCGCTCGACGGCCGCGAGCGCGCGGGCGCGGTCGCCGAGGCGGGCGGCGGTGCGGGCTTCGATGGCAGCGATGCGGATGCGGGATTCGCCGGCGGGGGCGAGGGCGGCGGCGTGTTCGGTGAGCTTGAGCGCCATGCGGCTCTGCGGGGACCACTCGTTGATCAGTGCGCTGGTTCCCCGCGTCCAGGCACGGAGACCGGTGTGATCGGCTTGCTCGGCGCAGGTCCATGCGGTGCGTACCTGAGCCATGGCGGAGCGGGTGTCTCCGAGGTTCTGGGAGGCGTGGGACAGCAATAGGCAGGTCGTGCCCGCCAGAAGGAACAGTTCCCTAGTCTGCTGGGGGCGCTGCCGCCCTGTGAGGAGGGTGAAGACCTGGTCGCGAACATGGAGGAGGTCGCCGAAAAGCGGTAGGAGCGGTGCATGTACGTAGTCTGTGGCGATGCGCGAGATCTCGAACGAGAGGTGTTCGAGGGTGTCGTCGGTAACGTTGCTGGGGATGACGGACTCGGCGAACTCCAGCGATGCGACGGCCGCCTGGACGGACAAAGCGCGCAGATCGTGGTCGTCATGAGACGTGCCTGTGGCGCCCTCCAAATGGAGTCGCACGGCTTCCGGCGGCGCGCCGAGTGCGTCGGGGGAGCCGACGGCCTGGTTGATGTCTTCGGGGATGCCTGGCAACAGGGGTGACCGAGAAGTCTCCTGCTGAGGGTCGGTGGCGAGGCTGGTGTCGGCCTTTGGGGGTGGGGCGAACAGCCGGACGACGGGCTGTTGGAAGAGGTGTTCGAGGATCCGGCGGGTGTCTTTCTGGGGCATGCTCTTGATGTCGCCGGACATCCATCGGTCGAAGGTGCGCCGGGAGACGGTGACGTCGGCGAGTCGTCGCTCGCCGGTCTCGGCGGCCAGCTCCCGTGCGGCTGTGGTGAAGTGCGCGCCGAAGGTCTGGACGGTGGTCCAGCCCTTTTCCTGAACGAGCTGACGGAAGAGCGTCATCGTCTTGACCTGCATCGCACGCGCCTTTCTGTCGAGCCGCAGTCAGCCTTGCTGGTCGAACGTCAGCAGCGGAACGTCGTAGAGGCTTGCCAGCCGCGGTCGTGTGAGAGATGGAGCGGCGATCTCGACAACAAGCAACTCCGTGGCCCTGACGAGATGACTCGTACACCCATCGGCGGAGGTGGGGTCGACGGCTAAGACAGACTCCCGGTCTCGGCGTAAGTGCGTGGCGCGCATAGGTGTCCTCACTGGTTTCTCCGGTCCGTCTCGGGCCCGGGCCGTACGCAGCCGTAGAGGCTCTGAGTACGGGCTTATCGTCGCGGCGGGATCGGTCAGGTCACGGCGGTCCAAACCCAGGGGCGGGGGCCATTGCGTCCGAGAAGGCAGTCCAGGCGGTGCCGAGCCTCCGGTCCGAACCGAGGGTGGTCGTTGGCATGCTGGAGCGCGTACGTCGTCATACGCAACTCTCGTATGTCACGCATGGTCGGAAATCCGGGCCATTCCATGACGTCGAACCCGTACGCCGCGGTGTACTGCTGGTACTCCTGACGGCTGACTCCTCCGACCGAGCTGATCTTCACCGCAGTCGACACCAGGTCCCATTCGGGAGGGCCGACAGAGCAGCGCTCGAGGTCAAGGAGATAGGCGGTGCCATCCTCCGAGACCGCGGTGTTGCCGATCCAGGCGTCTCCATGGACGACGCAGCGCGGCAGGCCCGCCGGCAGGAGACTCCATGCGGAGCGTAGTTCTCGGACACGCTCGTGCAGCCAGCCTCGCTCCCCCTCCGAGGGAAGCTCGGCTGCGTCGATGCGCTCAGTCAGTCGCACGAACGGGTCGAGGTGGCCGACAGGGAAGTCGGGGAGAGGCAGGCTGTGGAGCTTCTTGAGTAGCCGGACAACGTCAAGCACCGTGCCGAAGCGGTGCGCCGGAAGTTCGTGCCAGAAGGTGACGGCGCGACCGTCCACGCTGACGGGCTGATCGACTCCTTCCAGAGGCCGGACGGCATGAAGGCCGTTCTCGGCGAGCCAGCGCGCCATCGCCACTTCGCGCGCCGCCGCAGCGAACTGCCCAGGCTTCGTGATCCGCGCGATCACTCCGCCGGGCAGTCTCCACGTCTCGTTCTCAGCTATCCGGATGGGGTCGGCCGGGGCGGTGGGAAGTCCTGCGGCTGCCGATGCCCGTGCGAGTACGGTCATGCCGGCACCGTAGCGAGGATTCGTTCGCACAAGGATTCGGTATCGGAGCTCCTGAGATGGGGTACTGCCGTCTGGACGAGCTCGTGCATGTCCGCGGCCGCTCGCCGGGAGGTAAGGTGCCCGACTTCGTCGAGGGCGGCGTGGCCGATCAGGGTCGCCTCCTCTGGGTCCCCGGTCAGCATGGTCAGGGAGGCGAGCTTGGTCCGGGAGATCGCTCGGGAGCGCACGTATGCCTCAGTGTGGTGATCAACTGCGTACTGCAGCCGGCGCGCGGCGCGCTCCGGTACGAAACCGGACCGCGCAAGGTCGTACAGGGCGTGACCGGTGTCGCCCTGGTGCTGGGCCTCGTCGTAGTAACGCATCCACAGAGGATCGTTCTGAGGGCTGGCATGTTCGAAGCACTCGTCGGCGAGGCCGATGGCGCGGAGTGTCTGTTGCACGTCACCCATCTTCGCGAACGCGCGGGCGCGGGCGGCATGCAGCATGGCTTGCTCGGTGGCTGTGAGGCGGTCCGAGCGCGCGAGCCCGACCTCCGCGTACGTCAGGCCGAGGTCGGGGTCACCAGTCCAGATCTCTTGGCGAGCCCTCATTGAGTAGGTCTTGGCACGAAGATGCCAGTCGCCCGCTTCTTCTGCGCACGCAGTCGCTAAAGCGAATGCGCGGCGGGCATCAGTGTGATGGTAGGCGTCAAATCCGCTTGTGCCGACCACAACGGCGAGCCATGCGACCGTGGAGAACAGGGGCGCCCTCAACAACTCCGGGCAGGGACACTGCAGGCTGGCCGCTGCCCACTCCAGCTCGGCGGCGGCGACACGCCGGACGAACCCGCCGCCGCCATCGCGGTGGTCCCACGCCGATAGCCGGGTAGCGGCATCTGCGAGTTGGTCGATGTGCTTGGGGGCAATGGCCTTGGGAAGGTCACCGAGCTCCACAGGCGAGGCCAGATCCACGAGAGCAGTCGTGGATAGGGCGGCGACACTACTGATGGCGAGGAACTGGCGACGGTTCACGGGCTCAGTCCTGTCTTCGGAGGGACACGGCTCCTCCAGGATGCGCGGCTGAACAGGTCGCCCCCGCAGGGCCGAGGCCGTTCTGCCGGTGATAGCCAACAGATTCCCGATCCCGTCCGGATTCATTACCGGGGGCGGCGCCGATGCGGCTCCAGCAGCCGGGTTGATCGTGGTGTTCGGGGGTGGGGCGAACAGCCGGACGACGGGCTGTTGGAAGAGGTGTTCGAGGATCCGGCGGGTGTCTTTCTGGGGCATGCTCTTGATGTCGCCGGACATCCATCGGTCGAAGGTGCGCCGGGAGACGGTGACGTCGGCGAGTCGTCGCTCGCCGGTCTCGGCGGCCAGCTCCCGTGCGGCTGTGGTGAAGTGCGCGCCGAAGGTCTGGACGGTGGTCCAGCCCTTTTCCTGAACGAGCTGACGGAAGAGCGTCATCGTCTTGACCTGCATCGCACGCGCCTTTCTGTCGAGCCGCAGTCAGCCTTGCTGGTCGAACGTCAGCAGCGGAACGTCGTAGAGGCTTGCCAGCCGCGGTCGTGTGAGAGTTGGAGCGGCGATCTCGACAACAAGCAACTCCGCGATGAACTGCACCTCGGCCGCGAGGAGATGACTCGTACGCCCATCGGCCGAGGATTCCTTCAGGCCGGCCGACACGTGGATGTGGGGGGCCAGCCGGTCGCGCTCGGTGTCCCAGGCGAGAGTGCCGCCACCGAGCGCCTCAAGGGTCTGGACCTCGACCGCGTCCCAGAGAGGAGCCTCCGGGTTGTCCATAGCCCCGCACATTCCCACCAACCGGGCGTGGCGGAATCCGCCGATGAAGGTCGGGATGTAGCCAGAGCGAACCTCGTTCTCGGCGCAGAACTTCTCCAAGGAGTCGAAGAAGTCCTCACCGTGATCGATGGCGAGGACGAACTCGCGTCCTCGGGTGATCTTCGTGGAACGCATGAAGAATCCTCTGGATGCGTAGTCAGCAGTACGGGGCGAAGGCGTGCTCGATGGCTGTTCGGTCGGAGCCGCACCGCAGGTCGGCCAGGAGTGGAAGTTGCGCGCTGAGGGGGCTGAGCCCGCTGCTGCGGACATGTCGGGTGCCGGACTGAAGAGGTCCGCGCAGGAGAACTCGAAGAGGTGCTCCAGTACACGGGCCGCATCGTGCTGTGGCCGCCTGCACCAGTCCCCGGCGAACCACCGGTCGAAAGTACGGCGACCTACCGTGACCTCAGCGGTTCTTGGTGAGTTGCTCTTCAGGGCCAGCTCACGCGCTGCCTGTTCAAAGTGCTCGCAGAACACGACCCAGTTGTCCCATCGGCGTTCTTCCAGCAGAACGCGGAGCAACGTGGGACGGGCGAGCATCTCAGACCTTCCTGGGGGGTGAAGGCAGGGGAGCGTGCATCCGGCAAGTGAGCTGGGTCACCACGTAACTATGCTCGTTACTCTGTGGTGTTGGCAAGCCTCACTCTGCAACCTGCATAGTTCGGGCTGCAGTCTGTTCGCCTCACGGGTGCCGTGGCACACTTCAGCGAACGACCGCTGCTGGCCGAAGAGGAGAGGGAACCGGCGTGAGCGAACCGAGGTCGGCCCCAACCGTGCTGGCCATCGTCCTAGGCCGGCGTCTGGCCGCACTGCGCGAGGCGGCCGGCTTCACCGCCGTGCAGGCTGCCAAGCAGTTGCGGATCGCGCAGACGACGGTCACCAGGATGGAGAAGGCCGAGACCTCTCTGAAGTACGCCACCGTCAAGACGCTCCTCGAAGTCTACGGAGTCCCCCAAGACGAAATCCAAGAATTCCTCGCCCTCCTTGACCAAGCGACTACGCCTGGCTGGTGGCAGACCTTCCGCGACGTCCTCCCGGGCTGGTTTGGCGTGCACGTATCGCTGGAGACAGCTGCGACCGAGCTCCGCGGCTACGAGCCTGGAGTCATCCCTGGCTTGCTCCAGACGCCCGACTACGCACGTGCCGTCATGGAGCGAGGACTCCCTCGTATGTCGCCCGATGCTCTTGAACGAAGTGTTGACCTGCGCATCAAGCGCCAGGAAATCCTCACTCGCAAGGACCCGGTGCCTCCCCAACTCTGGGTCATCACGGACGAGACGAGCTTGCGGCGCCCTGCTGGTAGCGCGGTCGTCATGCGCGAGCAGATCGAGCATCTCTTGGACGTGGCTGACCTCCCGAACGTGTCACTGCAGGTGTGTCCCTTCGAGGCTGGGCTCCACCCGGGCGCCTTCGGGCCTTTCACTATCTTTCGATTCGAGATTCCAGAGCTCCCCGATATCATCTGCACCGACAGTCTGAGCCGCGCCGGATACAGCGAGGAGAAGGAAGAAGTCGCTCTATTCCGCGAAGCGCTGTCCCAGATGAGCGTTTACGCATTCTCAAAGCATGAAACCAAGTCATTTCTTGGTGATATTCGCAAGGAGTTGTACCTATGAGTCACGTTCTCCGCGCCGCCACGGAGCTTGGAGCCGAACAGTGGGTGAAGCCTTGGAGCGGTAGCAACGCTGGCAACTGCGTTGAGGCGAAGCCTCTCGGCGATGGGCGTGTGGCGCTACGCCAGTCGACCGACCCTGATGGGCCCGCACTGATCTACAAGCAGGGCGAGATCGCGGCCTTCATCATCGGGGCCAAGGCCGGAGAAGCCGACTTCCTCCTCTCCTGAGGCCTGCATCGCCCGCAATCCCGACGCTGCAATCCGACACGCGAAAGGCGCGCAGAATAACGATGACGTTAAAGCCCATTGACACCAGTCGGCCCCACCCGGCCCGCATGTACGACTACTACCTCGGCGGCAAGGACAGTTACCCGGTCGATGAGGAAGCCGCCGAGCGGGTCATATCGTTCCTGCCGGCTATCAGGATCGCCGCTCGCACCAACAGGAGCTTCATGAACCGGGCCGCCCGGCTCCTGGCCGATCGCGGCGTGAATCAGTTCCTCGACATCGGAACCGGTATCCCGACTGAGCCTAACCTCCACCAGGTCGTCCAAGCAGTCAACCCGCAATCACGCGTGGTCTATGCCGATAATGACCCCATCGTTCTCCGCCACGCAGAGGCTCTCCTGCGGAGCACGCCCGAGGGAGCGACGAAGTACATCGAGGCGGACGTCCGCGAGCCCGAGAAGATCATCGAAGGGGCCAAGGAGATCCTCAACTTCGAGGAGCCTGTCGCCCTCTCACTCGTGGCACTCCTGCACTTCGTCTCCGACGAGTACGGGCCCTACGATCTTGTCAACGAGCTCTTGGCCCCGCTCCCCTCCGGTAGCTTCCTCATGCTCTCGCACGTGACGGGAGACTTCGATGCTGCTGGCTGGGACAAGGCCGTCGAGATCTACCGCAAGAGCGGCGTGCCCGCCCAAGTACGTTCGCGAGACGAATTCGCCCGATTCTTCGCGGGACTCGACCTGATCGACCCTGGCGTCCAGATCGTCACCAACTGGCATCCAGAGCCCGATCAGGAGTTCGCCGACGAACAGGTTCCCCTCTACGTCGGCGTCGCGCAGAAGCCGTAGAGCGCTGCCGATGGACATGGTCAACACGCGGGCGGGGGGCGGGCGGTGCTGGACCGTGATCGGAAGCGCTTCGTAGCGCACCGGGTTTGGGAGCTCGGGAAGCAGGGACTGGTTCCGAGCGAGCGGCGCGCTGATTCTGGAGCCGAATGACGCGGCCGGCCAGGCCACAGAGTACGTGCCGGGCTTTCCTCTGCCGCAGCTGACGTAGGGCGAGCAGACGGTCGGGGCTGGCTGGGCACGCGACTGAAGCCGGGGTGGCGATTTCAGGAACGCGCGCATTCCATCGCGGTGTTCTGTGTCTTCGGGTGCGTGGGTACTTTCCGCGCGATGACTTCTCCGGATTCTTCGCCCCTGAGCCGCTCGGCCAGTCCCGGGATTTTCTGTGACTTGCGTTCCATCGCGTACATGGTGCTGATGCCAGGTGAATCGATTCTTCGGATGAGGGTGAACTGCTGCGTTTGGTAGTACGCGGCTAGGGCGGGAGAGGTGCAGTCCTGGCGGACGTAGGCGATGTTCTGGTGTGCGGCGTGGTCAACGGCCCAGTCGGAGATGAGGGCGCCGAGCTTGCGGTGGCGTTCGGCTGGGTCGGTCACGGTGGCGGTGAGGTAGTAGGCGGGATCCTCGGCCTCGCTTCCGGTCCAGCCCCAGGGCGCGCCGACGGTCAGGATCGTCGTGCATCCAAGTATGCGGTCGTTGTTCTCGGTGAGGACCCACATGTCGCCGTAGCGGCCGGAGCATGTTGCGGCCAGTTCGTGTACGTGCTCTCCCCAGCAGCGCCAATTCGGCAGCTTCCGCGCCTTCATCCAGTCCGCGCGCGCCTGGATCATCGCCGCGAGGGCGCCGCGGTCCTCGGGCGTGGCTGGTCGCATCGTGAGCATGCGATCTGCTCCTGTGGGTGCTCGTCCGTTGGCGGTCGGATGAGTGGGTGTGCCGGGCGGGACCTTAGAGGCTTTACAGCGCGGCGAACGAAAATTTTGACGTGCTGTTATCGAAGTCGCGGGCGTCCCGGGCCGGTGTGTGTCGGTATGCGGCGAAGAAAGCGCTGACGGCGAGTGAGGTACTGCCGGACCGTCAGCTGGTCCGGTCTGCGCGGAGGTTCGCTGATGCGCGCCGCCGTCGGGCGGAGGGATGTGCTGGGCGGAGACTGGGGTCTCCGCCGGTCATGCTGCGGAGGGCAGTGGGTGCTTGAGGGCGGCGGCAAGGTGCGGGGCGAGGAGCCCGGCCTGGGCGATCCCTGCTGGCCCAGGGTGTGCGTCGAGGGCGCGGATGGAGGCGGAGCCGACGATGACGGCGTCGGCGAAGGAGCCGATCATCGTTGCTTGCGCTGGGTGGATCCGCCGATGCTGACGCCGACCGGGACCTTCCCGCCACGCCCGACGTCGTCCCGGATGATGCGTTGGCCCCGATCTAACAGGTCTGCGCGCAGCACCGCCGCGAGGATCCTCCCGCAGTTGGAGCAGACCGCGTGGATCGCGCAGCAGGCAGGTCAGGATGTCTGCGCCCCTGCGGGCGTGGGGTCCAGGGAGTCGAGGAGCTGGCCGAAGGTGATCTTCTCGTCGTCGTAGTCGAAGGTCATGGCGGCGGCGAGGGCCTCCCACCGTCCCGTGCTTCGCCCGCAGTGGTACAGCAGGATCTTCAGGGCGACTTCGGGTTCGTGGCGGGCGAGGACCTCGTCGGCGGGGATCTGGCGCAGGTGCTCCAAGGTGCGGTAGCGGGATTTCACGACGGCGCGGTAGACCTCGGAGCGGGAGAGGAACTCGCCAGTGGCGGGGGAGTCGAGCCAGGACTGCAGGACGGCCGCGGGGTCGGGGTGCTTGCCGAGTTCGTCGTCGTCCACCAGCCGCACCACACCGTCGTCCTCGTCTTCGGGCACCGGGACGGCGGCCGCCGTGGCCAGGAACCAGTCGGGGCCGCCGGCCTTCTCGGCGATCCAGGCCAGCTCGGCGGGGTGCAGCCCGTTCAGGACGTCCGCGACGGCGGCGCGCGGGATGTGCGGGTTCGCGGCGAGGGTGGCCAGGGCCTGGACCCGGCGGTGCTCTGAGTGGCGTTCCAGGAGCCGCGCCGGGCGGTCGTGGTCTGGATCGGCGTTGTCGAGGACGCGGATCAGGGTCCGGCTCGGCTTGGGGGAGACGACGGCCGGCTGATCCAGCCGGCCGAGGTGGGCGCAGGCCCCGGCGAGGTGGTCGGGGTTGGCGCTGAGGAGGGCCAGGTCATCGGCGAGGCGCAGGACGCGGCCGTCGAACTCGTGGTCGCCCTTCTGCTTGTCGGACCAGGTGAGCAGCTGGCCGCGGGTGACGAGAGCGTCGGCGGCCGCGTGCAACTGGCCGGCGGCGAGGTCGGCCAGGCGCGGGTTGCTGCGGACGCGGTTCGCGAGGTGGTGCAGGGTCCGGCGGGCGGTCACCCGCGGGTTGGGCAGGTCAGCCAGTTCGGGCAGGCACAAGGCCGGAAGGCAGGCGAGCAGCAGGTCCTCGCTGAGAGCGGGAGCCGGGTCAGCGGAGAGTTCTTCGCTGTCCGGGTCGGCGGCGTCGAGCCGGGCGTCCTCGAGGGCCTGCGTCTCGGCCTGGTCCAGCAGGAGGTGTTGGACAGCCGACCCGAGCGCGGGGTGCGCGGCGAGCTGCGCCCACCGCTGGGGACACCGGGCCAGCATCGCCCAGCCAGCTCGGCCGCCCAGCTCCAGCGACCAGTCCTTCGAGAATGCGGACACGGCCTCCCAGCCCTCCTCGGGCTCCGGGTGGAGCAGGTACGCGGCGAGCGGGGTGAGGCAGGCTTCCAGGACGGCGTCGAACAGTTCCTGCGGAACAGGTGGGGCCGGCGGGGTCTCTTTGGTGCGGGTGTAGCGGTCGGGATCCCAGTCCCGGACGACCTGCTCCACTTCGTGGTCTGGGAGGCGGGGCAGGAGGGCGATCGCTGCTTCGACCTGGTCGGGGTGCCGTGCGAGAGCGGAGATCAGTCCGGGCCAGACGCGGCGGTGGCGCAGGATGGCGGGCAGGTCGGCGGTGGTCACGGTGCCGTCGGCGGCCAGGGCGGCCAGCGTCTTCTCGTCGGCGTGCACCAGGAGCTGGCCGCGCATCCGCTTGGCAGAGGTCCGGGCCAGCAGCGCGGGCAGCGCGGCTTTGAGGGCAGTCTCCCGCCACCGGTCCGCCTGGGCGTCGAAGCCGTCCCGATTCGTCGCCGGGGCGCACAGGGCGCCGATCACCGTCTTGAGGGCTTCCTTGGGGAGGTCCTCGCTCATCGCGAGGTCCCGCCACAGCGGGTACGTACGGGCGTTGACCATCCCCCAGATCCCCTCCCCTGCCTGACCCGGTGTCACCACCCGGTCGCCATCCGTAGAAACGACCGTACGGCGCACCAGGGCCCGCGTGGGCACGATCAACGAAGTCGCCTCGCCGCGACGCGCTGAACCGGGGCCCCTGCTCGGTCGGCTCACTCTCTCTCGCGGCGCGAGGCTGCAGGAGGCCATTCCCGCGCGTCCCGTGATGATGCCGAAGTCGCCCGTGCAGCTTCTCACGAAACAGCACATGTCCCACTCTTCGCGAACGGCTTCCTGCGCTGCGCGGACTCACCCGGACAGACGCTCTGTGCTGCGTGATCCGAGAACAGCAGGCCCACCTCGATCACGTCCGCGGAGGCGGAAAGGAGGCGGAGGGCATCCACGCTCTGGTCGAGGGTGGGCTATCCGGCCGGCAGGTAGGCGGCGAGGGTCGCGCGGGACTGAGCGCGTGCGGCGGCAAGGGCCTCGGACAGCCGGGACGGGCGGAGCGCGGAAGAGGACATGGCAGTCCTTCATCAAAGAGGCCGGTGAGGAGAGCCGGCCTGGCATGGGCCGACTGCCGGCGCGGGTCAGCCGAGGAGGCGCCCGGGGAAGGGCGGCGCGAGCGGCGTGAACCGGCGCTGTGGGTGACGCCGCTCACGGCGGCCCGGTGTCAGAAGGGCCGGGCCGCCGTGGCGTCGTCCCGTGCCGTACGGGGTGACGGCCGGGAGCTGGGGGAAGGCGGCCGTGCGCTGTTGCGCGAGCCCGGCCTTCGGTCTGGGCTGGCGGGTGGAGGGCTCAGTCGAGCTGCATGGGGATGGGGATGTAGTCGCGCGACACCCAGCCGGTCTCGTTCTTGTGGACGCCGGAAAGGGCTTTTACGTAGCCCCAGTTGCCCTTGTAGCAGGCGTAGTAGATGCGGGTGTTCTTCGCCAGCTGGCCCTTGGCCGTGCCGCCGGGACCGGTGCGGAACTTGACCGTCGCGTCGACGTAGGTGTTCAGCTTCGCCGCATGCGTGCAGGCCTTGGAGGTCGTCGTCGCGCTGGCAGTGGACGCCGTGGCGACGGCGCCGCCGAGGAGCAGTGCGCCGGCGGAGGCCACGGTGGTGACGCGGCGGGTGAGGGTGCTCATGTATCTCTTCCTGGTGTCGTCTGCCGACTTCACTCACCCCGCCCTGTCACAGGCCGGTCCGCAGCGCCGTGAATTGGCGACGGTGTTGGGGCGAGGAACACGAGGCAGGACTTTCAGTGGTCTGCTTCTGTTCAGAGTCGATCTTCTGCCCGGAAGATCAGAGGTGCCAGGTCCAGTTTCTTCCGTGAGGTGCCCTTCCTGAATTCTTCTTTCAGAAAGCGGAATCTCAGGAGGCGTCATTGCCGGAAATGCGCTCTCCGGTATCTGGGGTGTGTTCAGCCGGCCGCGACGGAGACAGCGAGGGCGCCGATGACGAGGAACGGGCCGAAGGCGAGCTGCGCGCGGCGGTCGCGGCCGGCGGCCAGCAGCGCGGCCGCGCAGACGGCGCCGAGGAGGAAGCCCGCGACGGTGCCCCACCACAGGCTCGTCCAGCTGTGCCAGCCCAGCAGCGCGCCGGTCGCCGGTGCGAGCTTCACGTCGCCCAGGCCCATTCCGGCGAACAGCGCCAGGAGGAGGAATACGGCGGTGACGGTTGCGGCACAGGCTGCCGCGCGGCCGAGACTTCCCGGTTCGCCGGCGAGGGCGGCCGCCGTGAGCAGCAGCAGAGTTCCGGCGCAGGCGGGCAGGGTGAGGACGTCGGGAAGACGCTGGACGGCCAGGTCGATCAAGGCGAGGGCGACGCCGCACGCTGCGAGCCAGAACTGTGCGGCGGCGTACCAGCCAGCTGCACCGCCCGCGGCCACTGCGGCGAACGCGACGGCCGTCGCCGCTTCCACCGAGAGCACGGGAGGCCCGACATGCTCCCGGCACGCCGGACAGCGCCCCGACGCCGGCAGCAGGGACAGCCGCCGGGAGGAGGGACGGCCGAGGAAGACGGTTTCGCAGTGCGGGCACGACGTACGGAAGGAGGCGGGCGCGGGGACCGACCGGGCGAACACCAGCGGTCGGGCCGCGGCGCCTGCGAGCGCGCCGAGGACCCCGGCCAAGGCGACGCTGAGGGCGGACACGTGGGCGGACTCCTTGGATGCGGCCCGGACTCACCTCGCGTGGTCCGTCGGCTTCGACCCTACTCGGCGTCCGGCGAGGCGATCAGCGACGGATCGGCGTTCCCGCTCGCGGCGCCGGGTGTTGTTCACCCGCGGACGTCGCCGGGGGCCATGTCGCCGCGAAGGCGCAGGTAGCGGACCGGATGCCGGTAGCGTCCCCGGTCCACCGCGGTGTCGGCCACGACTTCGGCGACGAGCTCGGGCACGACGGTCTGGAACACCAGCGGCTCGGAAGTGCCCCATCCGGCGGAGAACCGGCGTCCCTGCCAGGGGTGCTCCGGCCCCGCCGGGCGCAGGACGGCGCCCAGCTCGGCCGCCGCGGCGCGCGGCAGCAGCGTGGAGCGGGCGATCATGGCGAGACATCCCGCGGCATCGAGGCGGCCGAGAAGGAGGCTGGTGGGCGAGCGCGGGGTGCCGGTGACCGCACCGATGATCGCCTCTGTCGTCGTCCGGGCTTTCAGCTTCGACCACCCGCGCTGGCCCGGTTCATACGCCGCGCCCGGATCCTTGATCATCACTCCTTCCACCCCGACAGTCCCCCAGGCCGGGGCCAGCCAGGCACGGGCGGCGTCCGGGTCGGCGGTCTGCGGGCACAGTGTCCACGACACCGGCAGCCGGCGGGCCGCGAAGAGTTCCTCGAGCGCGGCCCTGCGCCGGCGCAGGGGTTCCTGTATCAGGAGGGCGTCGGCCACCTCCAGGAGGTCGAACACGACCAGTTGGGCCGGCTGCGCCCGGGCGGCGTGTTCTGCGGCGGCCCCCCGGCGGCGGGCCCGTTGCTGAAGCGCCGCGAAGTCGAGCCGGCCGGCGTTCTCCACCACCAGTTCGGCGTCGAAGACCGCTTCGGTGCCGAGCGCGGCCGCGGCGCGGGCGAGCTCCGGGAACGCTCCGGTCAGGTCGGCGCCGCGCCGGGACTGGAGGTGGGGCGTCGGCCGGGCGAAGACGATGGTCCGGTACCCGTCCACCTTGGGCTCGAACAGCGCCGTCCGCCCGCCCGCCGGGGGCAGCGCGGTGACGGAGCGGGCCAGCATCGGCTCCAGGGGCGGGGACAGGCGCACCCTCTCACTCCTACGCGATCCCGTCGCTTCTCGCTCTCCCAGCCCGATGTCCAGGCCCTGCCCCGGGCACCGCCCGCCCGCCGGTGCGGCAGGGCGCCGGCCGGACGTAGCGGCCCACGGTGGGGTTGCGGGGCTTCCGGTCGCGTCGCGTCAGAATTCGGTGCGTGTGTCGCTTCTGCCGTCCCCCACGACCACGTGGCCGTCGTACAGGCCCCCGCGCGCCAGGCGACGCCACGGCCGGGCCAGGCGACGGGCCACATCGATGTCGGAGTCCTGCGTGTCCAGGTCGATGTCGGCGATCGCGAGGCCGGGCCGACTGTCAGCGGGACAGCTCTCAAGCCGTCGTCCCCCGGGCGCGATGATCGTGGCGGGGGCGCTCGCCCCGAACTGAGCGGGCACGGAATAGCCCACCCAGTAGCTGTAGAGGGTCGCGTACGCCTGCGCGACGACCGCCCGCGCGGCGTCGTCGACCATCACGGAGACCAGCAGGCAGTCCACATCCAGCTGCTCGTACTCCTGGAAGACCTCCGGGAAGTTGACCTCGATGCACAGCGCGGCGCCGAAACGGATGCCGTCGACCTCGAAGACGAGAGGCGTGGTGCCGGGGGTGTACATGTACGAGACCTCGGTGTTCGACAGGTACCGCTTGTCGTAGCGGTCGACGAGCCGCCCTTCGTCCGAAACGATGTACAGGCTGTTGTGCGGGCGGTGCGGGGGCGTCAGGGGATGCGGTGCGCCGAACGCCACCCACAGGCCGAGGTCACCCGCCAGATCGGCGATGGACTGTGCTTCGGCGCGTACGACGTCCCAGACGACCCGGTTCCAGTCCGAGGCGGCGAGTGTTCCGTGCGGACCGGACGAGAGAACGTGCTTGCTGGGATAGGTGATCGCGCCTTCCGGGAACTGAACCAGCCGCGCGCCGGCGGTACTCGCCTGGCGCATCAGCCGGCGGATCTCATTCCCGCTCGCCCGCAGGTTCTGCGAGTCGGTGGGGTCTTCCGGGACCGTGCTCTGCGCGACGGCCAGCCGTAATGTCCTACTCATCGGGGCACGATAGGGCACCTGCCCGGTCACAGGGTCCGATCCCGGACACCGCCATGAGGGCCCGCCGCGACCTCGGCGTCCGGCGTCACCCTGGGCACGGAAGGGCGAGCGACCGAGGGTGTACGGCGGTCACGCCGCCGAAGGCACGGCCGGCGGACGGGCATGGCCCTCGACCAGAAGACCGAATACGTGGCTGTCGCGCGCCCCGGGCACGGATGGGCACCGCCGGAAGCGGGCGGCTACCGCCCAGCAGGGTTCCCCTGCGAGCTCGGGTGGTGGAGCGTGAGGAACAGGCGCAAAACGTCTCATATAGTGACACAATTTCCATTGTGGGCAGGTGGGAAGGGTGGATCTGGACGCTGTCGCCGATGAGCTGTACGCACTGCCGCCGGGTGACTTCACGGCGGCCCGCGATCAGCGTGCGAAGGACGCCCGCGCCGCCGGGAACCGTGAGCTGGCCGAACAGATCCGCCGGCTGCGCCGTCCTGCCCTGGCGGCGTGGGCCGGCAACCTGCTGGCACGGGAACGGCCGGAAGAAGCCGAGCGGCTGCTGCAGCTCGGCGAGGCGCTCCGCACGGCGCACCGGGACATGGACGGCGAACAGCTGCGGGAGCTGTCGGCCCAGCAGCACCGGCTCACCTTCGCCCTGGCCCGTCAGGCCGGCGAGCTGGCGGCCCAGGCCGGGCAGCGCATCAGCGACGACGTCCGGCAGGAAGTCCAGAACACCCTGCACGCGGTGCTCGCCGACCCCGCGGCGGCCGAACAATGGGCCAGGGGACGCCTGACCAAGCCGCTGAGCGCCCCGGTCGGTTTCCCCGCCACCTCCCAACAGCCTGATTCGGCCCCCGCTGCCCGGCGCGCCGCCCGGTCCCCGGGTGAGGTGGCCGACCTGGATTCCGTTCGCGAGCGGCGCCGTGAACAGCAGGAGCGCCTGGAGCGGGCCCGGCAGCAGGCCGCGGATGCCGAGGGGCAGCTGCACGAACGGGAAGGCGAACTGGCCGCGGCTCAGGAATCGCAGCGCCGGGCGGAAGGAGAACAGCAGCAGGCCGAGCAGCAGGTCACCGATCTGTCCCGGCAGCTGGAGGACGCCCAACGCGCACAGGAGCAAGCCCGGCAGACCGCCCGGAAGGCCGGCGACAAGACACAGGCCGCCGACCGGGCCGTGCGCGAGGCCCGCCGCCGGGCCGAGGACGCGGCCGCCCACGCCCGCAAGCTCGCCGACCGGGTGCACCACCCGGTGTGACATGGAGAAAGGCCAGGGATGAGCGATGGCGCGACCGATCTGGAGCGGGGTGCTGACCTTCGGCCTGGTCACCCTTCCCGTACAGCTGTTCACCGCGACGCAAGACCACACGGTCCGCTTCCACCAGCTGCAGCGCGGCACCTCCGACCGTGTCCGCTACCAGCGGGTGAACGAGCGGACGGGCAAGGAAGTCGACTACGACGACATCGTCAAGGGCTACGACCTGGGCGGCGGCGACTATGTGATCGTCGAACCGGACGAACTGGACGAGATCGCCCCGGGCAGGTCCCAGGTCGTCGAGATCACCGGCTTCGTCGACCTCGACGACGTCCAGCCCGTCTACTTCGACCGCACCTACTACCTCGCCCCCAAGGGCAAGGAGTACACCAAGATCTACGAGCTGCTGCGCACCGCACTGGAGAAGGAGAACAAGACCGGCATCGCCACCTTCGTGATGCGCGGCAAGCAGTACCTCCTGGCCCTGCGGGCGCAGGACCGGGTGCTCGTCCTGCACACGCTGCACTGGGCCGACGAGGTCCGAGACCCCGGCCAGGAGCTGGAGGCACTGCCCCGGCACGGGAGTGCCCAGGGCAAGGAACTGGAGACCGCCCGACAGCTGATCGGCGCCCTCACCACCGACTGGAACCCCAAGGACTACCACGACACGCACGAGGAACGAGTGAAGGAACTGGTCGACGCGAAGGCCAAGGGCAAGGAGATCGTCACCGAACAGGCCGCGCCCGAGGCCACTGAGGTCATCGACCTTATGGAGGCCCTCCAGCGCAGCGTCGAACAGTCCAAGGGCCACAAGCGCACCTCCGCCGCCCCAGCCCGCACCCGGCGGCCCGCGCCCGGCAAGCCGAAAAACGACAGACGGAAGAAGACGCCAGGCGCGGCAGCAGCGCGGCTCGAGCAGCTGACCAAGGGCGAGCTGTATCAGCAGGCCACCAGCCTGGACATCGCGGGCCGGTCCAAGATGAACCGGGAACAGCTCATCCGGTCCGTCGCGAAGGCGGCCTCCTGACGAGCCGCTCCTGCATCCCCTCAGTCAAAGGCGTGGACGATCTTCTCGAAGATGGCGTGCACACCACTCCAGTCGCCCGTGTCACGCTGCCCCGACCGAGCAGCCTTCACCTTTTTCTCGAACGCCTTCAGCACCAGGACCTTGTGCGAAGGCGACAGCGCCCCCTGGCGGCGCTGCACGGCGCCGATGAAGTCACCCATGTGGACCGGCGCCAGCACGCCGTCGATCGTCAGGACGTCCCTGCCGAGGTACATCTCCAGGGAGCCGGCGGCACCGTTCACGTCGGTCAGCGTTACGGCGGAGGATGCCACTTCGAAGGTGGGGTAGCGGGCCAGCAGGGGAAGGTCCGGGTAATGCAGCACCCGACATCCTGCCGGCAGCTTCTGTTTCTTCAGCTTGGCGAACGCCGCGTGCCCGCCGGCGTCGTTGTCGGCGATGGCCACGAAACGGTGGGCTACCCCTGCCGCGATGAACGCGTTCACCATGTTCGCGAGCGCGCCGACGCTGCCCTGGGGCTTTGATTCCGTGCCTGTGTAGTCGATGATGCGGACGAAGTCGACGAGGTGCGGGTGGGTGACGTGCATCGCCTCGGTGAGAACCCTGGAGTCGGTGCTTCCCTCCGTGAGCACGATCAGCGGGGCGTTGTCGGGCAGGGCCGCGAGCTGCCGCTCACGAGTCGGGCCGGCGATGGGCTGGTCCGTGTCCAGGCCGACGCAGCATCCGGTCAGCCCACTCACGTCCAGCCCGACCCGCATGTGATCCGGGGCCTGGTCGACGAGCAGTCGTACGAGGCTGCGGTCCTCGACGAACCAGCGCAGCTCTTCAACATCTGCGGCGGTCTCGCTCAATTCCATCAGGTACGAGACGTACTCCCGCCCGGTAGCGAACGACGTCTGTGGCCGGTGCGGTCCGATCGTCTCGCTGATGGCCGCGAGCAGTTCGGCGGGCCCGCGTGGGGGCCGGGCGAGGGCCTGGTACACCTGCTCGCCCCGGGCTTCCTGTTCGCGGAGCCCGCTCTGATCGTCGTAGGTCTTCCGCCATCGCTCGACGCCCTCCGCCAGCTCGGTGAGAGCGCGATGCGAGGTGAAGCCCTGCATGCTCAGGCGCTGCCGCAGAGCCCTCGCGGTGCTGTAGTAACCGAACGTGATCTCCTTCCCGTCCCAGTCGTCATCTCGCGAGTCGTCGTCAGCGTCGGCGACTACCAGCTCACGGTCGCTCTCGGTGAAGAGCGCTGCCAGTTCCTCGTTGTAGTGATCGCGGGTGTAGAGGAATTGGCCTTCGCCGACGACCAGGAAGGAGTGATGCCCCATCCCCGCAGGATCCCATCGCCTGAGGCGCGGTGCGGCCTGCTTTTCCAGTAGGCGTTGGGCAGACTCCGGCCCAGGTCTCGAAGTAGCGTGCCGTAGACCGGGACGCAACGGCCTATGCCGAACCCGCTGACCAGCACCATGGTCAAGCACACTGGGGTGCCCGCTACCCAAGTGCTTACGCCGTGGCGGCCAGCATGTCCCTCCCCGTTGTCGGCAGCCGGTCAATCAGCCACCCGCTGGCCCTGGTTGGCGAGGACCTGCGGATGGGCGCCTAGAAGATCAATTCCAAGAGATGTCTGCAGAGGGTGTGGAGCGGACGGCGGCCGAAGCCACCGCGAGACGGTCAGGCGGCGGGCTGCTGGCCCTGGTTGTCGAGGCGGCAGCGGGCTGTCAGGCGTCAGGGTCGACTTCGGGGTGCGTGAACCGCACGGGCTTGCCCAGCGACCGGGCGTAGGCGATTTCGGCCCGGGTGCTGTCCCCGATGTAGTCGCCGACCACGAGCACCTCATCAGCGAGCCGGATCATCGCCCGGTGCAGATCGCCGAGTCGAACCTTCAGCGCCTCGGCCTCGACAGGATCGGACCAAAGTTCGTGCGGCGACTTCATGTCAAAGCCCGGTTTGACGACAATCCTTCCGGCCTTGGTCTCCCGCAGATCGGCCTCGTTCATCTCGGTCATGAAACGGGTGGATCCGCAGATCACGACGATACGCGGGAGGCTCAATAGCCTCTTCGCGTCGGCGAGCTTCTCCGCGGGGGTGAGCAGCTGCGGGTACGACACGGGTTCCTCCTGGTGGCGTGGTCCAAAGGGCGCCCCCGGAGACGGAACGAGGGTGTCCAAGATCGTTTCGTGATGACCCGCGCGGGCGCTCTCGCGAAAGCACTCTATGCAACTGGACTCCATGCTCGGACAGTTCGCGTTCGAAACCATGGCCGAAGTAGTTCTTATCGCCGATGAGAGTCTGTCGGGGCGCTCTCGCAGAAGCTCGCATTCGGCTGCCAGGAGGCCGAGGAGGGTCTCGCGTTCACCGGCCTTAGCCTCGTCCCCTTGGACTAGATCATCTAGGCGGTGGCGAGGGCGTCGATCAGCCGACGCAGCGCGAGCAGGGCCGGCTGCGCGGCCGAGGTGTCGGTCAACTCGAGGACCGGTGTCGCCGGATCGAGGACCTCGATGAGTCGGCCGGCCCGGACCGGTGCGGGGATGTCTCGCAGCGCGGTCCTGAACGCGGAGCCGCTCCAGTGCGTCCGGGCCAGGGTCCCGGAGAGCTCGAACTCGGCTTCGGTCGGGCGCCAGTTGCCGTCGTCGAAGGCCGACAGGAGCGCGTAGGCGTCGCGTTCGAGTGCGTCGGTCATTGCCGTGGTTGTCACACAGGTCCCAACGAGGCGGGCAGTGCCCGGTGACGGGACGGCCTTGGCCTGCTGACGAACCGTGGTGGTGCGCCGAGCGCATCACGTGACGGGCGTCAGTCTGTCGCCCACTCCCGGTGCGGCTCGAACCATCCTCGATCCGGGTACCAGGCGAGGCAGCGGTCGGATGCCTGGGCGCCGATCAGCCAGAGGTGCGTGAACTCTTCGGGGAGTTTCGGCGGGAGCGGCGGCAAGGTGTCGGCATCGAAATGGAGGGCGTGGAAGGCCGCCCAGGGGCTGGTCATCGTCACTCCGACAACGGCGTGGCGCTCGTTGCCGCCGGCACGGGCGAGTTTGTCCTTGTTGCCTCGCATGTGTGCGGAATCGGCGTTGAGGTGGTCGTCGAGCCAGTCGTGGAACGGCGCCCACGTCACGTCGGCCGGGCCTCCGATCTCCCACAGGATGAACTGGACCCTCCCGCCGTCGCCGTCGTCGGCCGGGCGGGACGAGAGGCCGCGGATGCCCATGGCCCGCGCCTCGTCGGCGAGATCGCCGGGGTGAACCGAGAGGTTGTCGGGGCGCGGGACGTACTCGTAGAGGTGGCCGGCCGTCTCGAAGCGGGCCAGGAGATCAGGGAGCCACTCGGTGTACCTCGTGCCTTCCTGTTTCAAGCGGAAGCCGCCGGTGACATTGACGGTCCAATTCCGGGCGAGGTGCGGCGCGGCCAGGTCCGGGTGTCGGCTGAGGACCCCGGCGACTTCGGCATGGTGGCGATCCAGGGCCATCCAGATCTCGGCGTACCCGGTGCGGCCGTCGCCGTAGTCGATCCGGACGTCGGGCATCTTCTGCTTCTTGTTGTCGTCCTGGAGGTACACGCGAGCGCCGGTGAAACGCGCCAGGACTCGGCCCACCACCTGCTCGAAGTCGGGCGAGACATGGTCCTTGAACGCTTTCTCCCGTTGCTGCGGGGTCCGCAGGTCGATCGGATAGCCCCGCTGCCAGTCGTCGGTCATCCGGTCAGTGTGTCCACCCCCGCGACGATGGCGCTGCGAATTTTCGGGGCAGGACCTCGGCCACGACGAACATCAGCCTGCCGCGCCTGCCCGCCGCCGTTCATCTCGCTTCGGGGTTGATGTCGCCGTGCGTCCCGAGTGCGCCGCGGCTGGCCCGCTGGCGGGCCTGCTCCCGCTGCTTCACTTCGCCGAGTCGGTCGAACAGGTCCTTCCACGCCCGGCTGGCGGCGGCTTTCCTCTGCCCGCGGTCCGGCTGCGTGACGCGCGGCCGCTTGCGCTTCTTGTCCTTGGGGCCGCCATGATCACCGCTGGTCAGCTGGACCCTCTTGGGGGAGCCGTCGCGTCGTTGCCGGTTGCCGCTGGTCATACCTCGTGACGGTACGCCGCTGGCAGACCCGCCCGGTAGGGGGAGAGCACAGGTCCGTCCGGTGGCACGACGTCCTGGCGTCCTTGCAGGTCCTGCGCTGCGAGGGCACCGCGGGCGCGGCGGCGAACGTCTCGGCCCCTCCAGCCGGTGGATCCTGGGATTCCTCCCTTCAGACGGTCTCGGCTGCTCCAGGCTGTCCAGCTATGAGCCCTGAAGTGATGAGCCTGTGGACCGCCCTCGGTGGTGGCCTCATCGGAGGCATTCCAGGCGTAGTCCTCACCGCCGTCCTTGCCCGACGAGCGCGCGACAGGGATCGGAAGTACGAACGAGCGCACACGGCCTACCAGCAAGCCATTCTGGCCATGCTGAACACGGTGGAACTGATCAACTCCATCCGCACGGCGGACGGCACCTGGCCCGGCGAAGGGGTTCGCGAAGACTGGAACCGGTCCGCCTCCGACATGAGAGCAGCAATGGTGCAGGTCACCAAGGTGGGGCCGACCCACATCGCGGCGTCACTGCAGTTCTTCTGCTTCCTGGCCGATGTGGAGGCGCGCATGCTGCTCGCGCAGAGGGGGCTTTCGTTGTCGGCCCTGCTTGTTCCGCACGACGACGTCGTGCGCCTCCCGCCGCCTCCTCATCTGCCGGGCGCGAACTGGTTGTCGCCGTCAGTCGACGCGGTGGTGCGGCAGACGTCCTCTCGACGGCTCATGGACGAGGTTGCCGCGCTGACCGAAGCGGCGCTCGAGCGACCTCGGCGAATGCGTTGACGCTGCTCACTTGCAGGCTGGGACCCGGCCCAAAGTCAGGTGGCACAAGGCCAAACTCCGATGACCAGGACAGCCGCCCAGCCACAACCGGATGGCATCCGAGATGATCGGCTTGTAATAGTCGCACGCAAGTTCGATTATCGTGGGTATGGGCGCATCGGTGATGGACGACAGACGTGAGCACGGCACCGGTGAGACCTCGAGATCGCCGCTGAGCACCGTGCTGCCGCAGGGCCGTCTGCGGCCGGGGACGGCGGCCAGTGTCGGCGGGGACATGCCGCTGCTCCTGGCGCTCGCCGCGCAGGCCGCCCAGGGCACGGCTGGCTGGGCGGCCGTGGGGTTGCCGCAGCTGGGCATGCTGGCCGCCGAGGCCGCCGGCCTGGAGCTGGCCCGCGGCATGCGTATCGACGAGCCCGGCCCTCGGTGGGGGCAGGTTCTGGCCATCACGCTCGAAGCGGTCCCGGTCGTCCTGGTCGGTGCGCTGGGGCCGGTGAGTGATCAGGTGGCCCGCCGGCTGGGCGCCGTGCTGCGGCGGAGCGGGTCGGTTCTCCTCGCGGCGGACCGGTGGGAGGGCGCGGAGGTCCGTCTGCGGGTGGTGGCCGCCTCCTGGGACGGCGTCGGCCAGGGGCACGGCCTGCTGCGCGGGCGGAGGGTGACGGTCGAGGCCGCCGGTCGCGGTGCGGCAGGGGCTGCCCGTCATGCCGACATGTGGCTGCCCGGCCCGGACGGCCGGATCGCACCCCTGCACGATCTGCACGATCGCCGGCCGGACACCACGGCCAAGGAATCCCCGGTCCGCGGCCGACGCGCGGCCATGCACCTGGTGGGGTGACCCCGCCCGTGGCAGACAGAACCGTCGTGGCCTGGTCGCCCGACTTCCCCGTCATCGCGTGCGGCGGCACCGCCTCCGAGCCGGTCGCCGTCGTCGACCGCGACATGGTGGTGGCCTGCTCGGCCGCCGCACGGGCCGACGGCGTGCGGCGGCGGATGCGGCTGCGCAGCGCGCAGGCATGCTCGCCGCAGCTGCGGGTCGTCGAGCGTGACCTCGTGGCCGAGGTGCGGTCCTTCGAACGGGTGGCCGCCCATCTGGAGGCCACGGTGATGCCCCGCCTGGAGGTGATCCGTCCCGGGCTGCTCGCCGCCCCGGCTCGGGGACCGGCCCGTTACTGGGGCGGCGAACAACGTCTTCTCGAGCGTCTGGTCGCCGCCGTCGCGGAGCTGGGTCTGCCGGCCCGGGCGGGTATCGCGGACGCGGTGTTCACCGCCGCGCTCGCGGCCCGCCGGGGAGAGATCGTCCAGGCCGGCGGGGACGCGGCGTGGCTGGCGCCGTATCCGGTCGGCGTGCTGGGGGTCCGGCAGCTGGCGGAGCTGCTGGACCGGCTGGGGATCCGTACGGTCGGCGACTACGCGCGGCTGCCGGCCGACCGGGTGTCGGCCCGCTTCGGTACCGCGGGCCTCGCTGCGCACCGCACGGCCCGCGGCGAGGAGCCGCGCCCGCTCACCGTCCGCAGCGGCGGTGACGACTTCGCGGTGACGCACCGGTTCGAACCGGCGGAGGAACGGCTGGAGGCGGCGGCTTTCGCGGCCAAGGCGCTCGCGGACCGGTTCCACGACCGGCTGGCGGCGGCCGGTGCGGTGTCGGCCCGGCTCGAGGCGGTCGTCGACCTCGCCGACGGCCGCCGTCTGGCGCGCGTCTACCGCCACGAGGGCCGATTGTCCTCGCTCGCGGTCACCGAGCGGGTCCGCGGTGTCCTGCAGGCCTGGACCGAGGCCGGCGTGCTGGGCAACGGCGGCGGTCCGGAGCGGGGCATCGCCGCGCTGACCCTGCGGCCCGAGCAGCTCAGCCAGGACGCCGGCCGCCAGACCGCACTGTTCGGGGCAGCCCATACCTCCGAGGAGATCGAACGGGCCGCGGCCCGGGTGCAGGCGATCCTCGGGCACCAGGCGGTGGTGAGCATGGAGACCGTCGGCGGGCGCGCGCCGGCGGAACGGGTCCGCCTCGTGCCGTTCGGCGACGTCGCCGACACACGCCGGGATCCGGACGGGCCGTGGCCGGGGCGGCTGCCGGCTCCGTACCCGGCGGCGACGTTCCCCCAGCAGGTGCGCGCCGAGCTCGTCGACGCCGGCGGCCGCCCGGTGGCCGTCTCCGGGCGCCTGGCCCTGTCGGCCGCTCCCGCCCAGGTCGCGGTGGACGGGTACGGCCGGGCGGCGGTCACGGGGTGGGCCGGGCCGTGGCCCGTGCTGGAGCGGTGGTGGGACCGCGACGGCGGCCGTCGGGTCGCGCGGATGCAGGTCACGGCTGCCGACGGCCGGGCGTGGCTGATGGTGATCGAGCAGGGCCGCTGGTGGGCGGAGGCCAACTATGGGTGAGGTCCTCCGCTTCCCGGACCCACAGGCGGAACACGACGTCGTCGAGCGGGCGTGGGCCGAACTCCATGTCCACTCGGCCTTCAGTTTCCTCCAGGGCTGCGCGCAGCCCCACGAACTCGTCGACGAGGCCGCCCGGCTCGGGATCTCGGTCCTCGCCCTCACCGACCGGGACGGGCTGTATGCCGCGCGGCGGCTGACAGAAGCCGCGAAAGAGGCGGGGATCGGCACCGTCTTCGGCGCCGAACTGACGCTGAACGATCCCGAGTTGGGATCACCGGTGCTTCTCGCCCGCGGCCTGGCAGGTTTTCGCCGCCTGTCGGCGGTGATCAGCGCCGCCCAGCTGGCCGGCCGGAAAGGCGCTCCCCGCTACGACCTCGCCTCGTTCAGCGAGGCGGCGGCCGTCGGCCAGTGGGCGGTACTGCCGGGCTGCCCCGCCCCCGGAGCCGAACGGCGGGACGTGGCGGCCGTCGCCCGCCGGCTGGAGCGCCTCGTCGAGGTGTTCGGCCCCGGCGTGCACGCCGAGCTGGTCCACCACCATCTTCCCGAGGACTCGGTGGCCAACGACGCCATGGCCGTGGCGGCGCATCGCATCGGCATCCCCGTGATCGCGACCGGCGCCGTCCACTACGCCGCGCCGCGCCAGGCCCGCCTTGCCCAGGCCGTCGCCGCCCTGCGCCGGCGCGAGACCCTGGATCACGCCGCGGGCCACCTGATGCCGGCGCCGACCGCGCATCTGCGCAGCCACACGGAGATGGCCCAGTGGCTCGCCCGCTACCCGGGCGTGCTGGAGACGACCCTCGAGCTGGGCCGCTCCCTGGTGGTCGACCTCGACGAGCTGCGGCCCGAACTGCCCGGCTTCCCCACGCCGGCTGGGTACGACGAGGACGGGTGGCTGCGCTACCTGGCCGAGCGGGCCTGCGCCGCCCGCTACGGCGAGCGCGAGGACCCGGCCGCCGCCCGCGCCTGGCGGCAACTGGATCACGAGCTGTCCGTCATCGCCCAGCTGGGCATGGCCGGCTACTTCTTGATCGTCCACGACATCTGCCAGTTCGCCATCGGCCGCGGCATCTGGTGCCAGGGCCGCGGCTCGGCCGCCAGCTCGCTCGTCTGCTACGTCCTGCGCATCACCTCCGTCGACGTCCTGCGGCACGGAGGCCTCCTGTTCGAACGCTTCCTTTCCATGGAGCGCGGCAGCCCGCCCGACATCGACATCGACTTCGAAGCCGGCCGGCGCGAGGAGGTCATCCAGTACGTCTTCAACCGCTACGGCCGGCAGCACAGCGCGCAGGTGGCCAACGTGATCAGCTACCAGCCCAAACTGGCGGTGACCGACGCCGCCCGGTGCCTGGGGTACCCGGCGGGGCGGATCCGGGAGATGACCCGGCACCTTCACCACGAACCGCCCGGGCCCGACGCCGGCGTGCCCGCCGACGTCCGCGAGCTCGCCGCCCAGCTCCACACACTGCCGCGCCATCTGGGCGTGCACTCCGGCGGCATGGTCCTCACCCGCGAGCCGATCGGGGAATTCATGCCGGTCGAGTGGGCGACGGCCGAGGGCCGCTCCGTGCTCGGCGGCGACAAGGACGATGTCGCCGCAGCCCGCATGATCAAAATAGATTTGCTCGGTTTGGGTATTTTGTCCGCCTTGCATACGGCGGCGGACCTTATCCACGAACACTACGGCGTGCAGCTGGACTTGGCGTCGATCCCGCAGGACGACCCCGACGTCTACCGCATGGTCGCCGCCGGCCAGACCGTGGCGGTCTTCCAGGCCGAGAGCCGCGCCCAGGTCTCGACCCTGCCCCTGCTGCAGCCGCGCACCTTCGACGATCTCGCGATCGCCGCGAGCATCATCCGGCCGGGCCCCATCGCCGCGGGAAGCAAGAACCCGCTGCTGCGCCGGCGCCGCGGCGAAGAGCCGGTCACCTACCCGCACCCGCTTGCCCGGCGGGCGCTGGAGACCACCCTCGGCGTCTGCCTCTGGCAGGAGCAGGCCATGATGCTCGCCGTCGACTGCGCCGGCCTCAGCCCCGGAGAGGCCGACCGGCTACGCAAGGCCATGTCCGCCAAGCACTCGGTGGAGAAAGTCGCCCAGCTGCGCGGCCGTCTCGTGGAGGGCATGGCCCGCAAGGGCATCCCCCCGTCGGCCGCGCAGGAGATCGTCGGCATGATCGAGGCCTTCAGCGACTACGGCTTCCCCCAGTCCCACGCGCAGAGCATGGCGCACCTCATCTACGCGAGCGCCTGGATCAAGCTCAGATTTCCCGCCGCCCTGCTGGCAGCCACACTGGCCCACCAGCCCATGGGCTTCTACGACTCCCAGTCGCTCATCCAGGAGGCCAAACGGCTCGGCATCGCCGTCCGCGGCGTCGACATCCAGCTCTCCGACGTGCACTCCGTCCTGGAGCCCGACCCCGCCTCCGCCGGCACGCGCGCGATCCGGCGCGGGCTGACCAGCGTCACCGGACTCAGCGCCGAAACAGCCCGCACGATCGTGGCCGCGCGGGCCGAGCAGCCTTTCGCCGGTCTCGAAGACGTCGCCCGCCGCACCCAGTTGTCTGCCCGCCTGATGGAACGGCTGGCCGCGGCCGGCGCCTTCGACGCCTTCGGCGAGCACCGCCGCAGCGCCCTGTGGACGGCAGGCGTCTTCCCCCGCGGCGTGCAGCCCTACCTCCCCGGGCTCGGCGCGCTCGCGCCGGCGCCCGACCTCCCCGAGATGACACCGGCCGAGCAGACCGCCGCAGACTTGGCCACCACCAGGGCCAGCGCGGACATCCATCCCGTCCAGCACGTGCGCACCCGTCTCACCGGCTTCGGAGCCGTCACCGCGACCGCGGTCCGCGGCATGGCCGACCAGCAGCGTGTCCGTCTCGGCGGACTGGCGAAGTACCTCCAACGCCCGCCCACCGCCCGGGGCGTGGCCTTCGGGGTCCTGGAGGACGAGACCGGCATGACCAACCTGATCTTCTCCCCTCCCGTCTGGGAGCGCTGTCGGCGCACCCTGACCGAGGCCGCAGCCGTCGTCCTCGACGGGCACATCGAGCGGGCCTACGACGTAGTCAACGTCGTCGTCCACGACGTGCGCCCCCTCACGGTGCCCGCCCCGTCCCGCCGCCGACGCCGAAGATGAGCCCGGCCGGGGCACCGCCCGCCCATTCGACCAGGTCGTGCCGGAAACACCCTCAGGGACAGGAGTGCGCCGACCCCACGTCGCCCGGCAGTGGCCGCGGTCCGCGCTTCAACCTGAGCGGGCACCGACCTCGAAGCGCTGGAACAAGGCGGCGAAGAACTCCTCAAGCCCCGGTCGTGCACGATCCCGGTCGAGAAGCTCATGGGCGCCGAACCGGAACACCTCGTACCCGCTGAGCTTGAGTTCACGGTCGCCCCGCATGCCAGCCGCGTACGTGGCGGGGTCCGGCTGACCGTTGCGGGAGTAGTGCTGGGAGCCGTCGACCTCCAGGACGACTCGCTGACCGCGAGGCAGCAGGAGCAGGAAGTCCATACGGAACCGCAGCAGTGCTTCCCGGCCGCGTTCGCGGACGGTCTTCGGGTCCCAGTGCAGCCATACCTCGGGCAGCAGCGCAGGAAGGTTGTGCACAGCGGGACCGTGGATCTCGTGATAGAGGTCGAACAGGTGCCGTTGGGGCGGAGAGATATCGGGCTCAGGCAGACTGCGCACGAGCCGCTTGTACAACGACCTCTTCGCCTCGGCGTCGTCGGGAACACCGCGGGTGGCCTGCCACCAGGCCAGCAGATCGCGCCAGATAAGGCCGTCGGGACCGATCGGGCGGTCGTAAGCGAGGACGTCGTCCGGATCGCCGAGGATCTCGATGTCGTTGTCGAGGACGTCACCGAACCGGATGTCGGGCTTGGCCAGCGTGGCGAAGATCAGGGTCTTCGGCTGCCCGGTACGTGCCGACCGCGTCGACACGACGTTGAACACCGGGTAGCCGCCATCGTCGCCCACCTCGCGCAACTCGGCCGAGATCGCATGGAGATGGGGGTTGACGATGTCGACGACCCATCGCTGATCGTGCTCGTCAGGGATGACGTCGGCGCAGACCAGTCCCTCGATGAACCGTATGAACCGTGCATCGCTGGCGTCGAACGCGCCGAGCTGCTCGAAGAGTTCCTCGACGGTCCAGTCTCCCGGGTTGTTGAACACATGCTGGTCGATCCGGGCCCCCAGTCCTCGCCCCGGACTCGACAGCCACCCGCTGAACGGGTCATCGTCGAGCACCCACAGGCGGTCCAGCAGCTCCCGGAACCGGTCGGGACGGTGGACGATGTGCTCGATGCCGAGGTCCCGGGCGATCTCGTGCCGGGTCCTCTTGGGTATCTCCAGCGCGCTGTGAGGGGCCCAGAGGATGTCCTGGATCGCGTTGCGGGTGGCGGCATCCACCGGCCGCTGGTCCAAAAGCCGGCGTGCGACGGTCGGCAGCTCGTCCTCCGGCAGCGCGGCAAAGCTCTGCTCGAAGCGCTCGCGTTTCGACGCCTCGTCCTTGCCGGGCGGTGCGGGCAGACCGAGGCGCTCGCACACCTCGGCGATGTCGCGGTGCCCGTAAGCGTCACCGAGCGCCGAAACGACGTCCCCCACCAGCCGACGCAGTGTTACCAGATCCGTCCCGCCCGTCACATCACGATGCTAGAGAAGAACGCAGGTCACCGTCCCGGATTCCTGGTGGCCAGCGACATCTTCCGGCGAGCGACGGGAAGCGACAGACCTGAAGGCCTCAGAGGCCTACCCTGCGCCACGGCACGCGACGGTGACCGGCAGCGGACGGGTGAGCGCCATGGACCCCTGTCGGCACGGTGGCATTCGCTGGCGCGCTATCGTTTGCGGCGGCAGGAACTGCTGCCACCGTCCGCATCGAGTGGCCCGGACCCACGGATGCGATCCGGCGGGAAGAGGCGAACGCCACGTCAGTCGCACGACTTCACCCTGCGTCTGTCGGCGCGCCGGTCCGGGCAGTCGCGCCGCAGGACGGACGTCATCATGTCCACGGAACGCCAGGCCGTACAGCTGCGCCGCCGGTACACGGGCGAGGGGCACCAGGCTGCACTCGCCTTCTACCGCCGGCACGGCATGCACTTCGGGCTCGTCCCGGACACCCACGACCCGCAACAGCAGATCTTCGAGGCCGCCGTGCTGCACACCCTGGCCCGGCCCCACCCCGCCCTCGGCCCGCTGCCCACGCCAAACGGCGCGCCCTTCTGCCTGGCGGCCGCGTCCCCGGGGGTGGAAAGCCTCGTGCTGTGGCCGCACCCGGACCACCTCACCGCCTTCCTGCTCCACCTGCTGCCCACCCGGGCCGACGACGGTATCGCGGGACTTCCCGCACTGCGTACGGTCACCAGCCCCTACCAGGACCTGGTCGTCCGCCTGGTGGGCCGGGCCGCGCGCATCACCGTCCGGGCCACCGGAGCCGACGTCGAGCGGGCCCGCGCCGCAGCACTAGCGGCCGGCCGTGAACCGCTCTGGGACCAGACGGCGCCGGCCGCCGGGGAGCGGAACGCCTGGAGCACCCTCGTGGACGCCTTCGCGCCGGGCGAAGCCCAGCTGTGGAGCCGGGCCCTGCGCCGCCCCGGTCTCGCGGACCCGCAGACGTCTGCGCAATGGGCCCGCAGGGCACCGCTCGCTGGTGAACTCGAGGGCCCCAAGCCCGCCCAGTTGCTGCCCCGGCCGGTCGGACCCCTGGCTGGCACGATCCGCGGCACCGTGGCGGTCACCCCGGCCGGAGGCCTCGGCGCTGCCGGCTGCACCACCGTCGCCCTCCACCTCGCGGCCGCCCTCGCCCGGGGCGGCACCCAGGTCATCGTCCTGGCGGACGGGAACTCCCCGGCGTCCCCGCTCGCCTGGCCGGACCGGCGCTCCGGTGACGCATCGTGGCGCGACCTCGTACCCGGACTTCCCGCCCTGCGCGGCGCCGTCCTGCCAGAGGAACGCGAGGAGGCCCTCGCGCTCGTCGACCGCGCCCGAGCGCAGGCCGACGTGGTCATCGTCGATACCGGCAACGGCTCTCACCCCCACCTGTACCTGGCACGGGAGACCGACCTGGTCCTGGCGGTCACGCGCTACCAACAGCGGCACTGGATCGCGGACATCGAGCTCATCGACCGCCGGCCCGAGCACGTACGAATGTGGGCCTGGCTCGACCAGCAGTACCTCCAGCGACGGCCCGTCCGTGAACGGAGCGAAGAGCAACTGCTGCTGACGTTCCTCGATGTCGTCTTCGCCGACTGGGTTGCCCAGAAGAGCTGGGCGGACGCCGACCACTTCGCCTACTGGGAGCCCGACTGGGTCGTCGTGGACGAACTGCTGGAACTGGACGCCCGTGACATCGAGGACCTGCCCGCGGAGGACGAGGAACCCGACCTCGACCGCTGGCGGGCCGACTTCCTCGCCGCGGTCGACACCGAGGGGACACGGCGCTACCCGCGGCTGTGGCCCCAGATCGCGGCCGCGTGGCCCGAGCACAGCCGGCGCCGCAACCGGGCCGGTCTGCGAGCGACGGAACCCGAGCATGACGAATTCCGTGCGCTGCTGCAGGAGGTGCTGACCATGGTCGAGGCCGAGGCGATCACACGGTGGGGCAGCGACCTGTGGCAGGCCCACCACCGGCAGTGGGCGGTCCGGGCCGCCTCCGACGAACCCCTTGTCGATCCCTACACGGAACTGATCGAACGCGTCGCCATCCCGCAGCCCAGCACCGACATCGCCGACCGCCTCCTCCAGGCCGTGCATGACCTGCCCACCGCACGCCTGCTGTTCACGGTCAACCGCGTCCACGGAGACATCGACCCTCAGCAACTCGCCGAGGTCGGCAGCATCCTGCGCGACCGCGGCGCCCGCGGCGTCGCCTCCGTCCCCACCCTGCCCGAACTCGGCGAACTGCAGCGGCAGACTGCAGGACTGGCCGTCGCCGACGGAGCCCAGGCCGCCGCCGGCGCGCGCCTGGCCGTGGCCGTCACCGACCTGCTGGCCGCCTCTGGCCGCAGCTGATCGCCCGCTCGTCCCGGCCGGCTGCCTGGGCTGGGACGAGCAGCACCCGTGGACACGGCCAGACCGCGTCCACGGGGCACCTACCGCCAGCAGGGCGATTCCTGGAACGGAAACGGGGTGCCCGCCCTGTCGTGCAGGTGACGGCGGGCAGTACGCCCTCCCGATCAGCGAGGGTTCGTGCGGCCCCGGCCGGCCGGGGCCGCATCTGCGGAGACTTCGGCACCTGACCAGGTCACCGAGGTCTTCCCCGGACTACCGGCCACGAGGCCATCGGCACAGACGGGCAGCGCGAGACGCTTGAGGGCCACCTCCCGCAGGGTAGCGAGGCTGTCGTCCACAACCAGCTCGCGCGACCAACTGACCGTCCGCTGCTCCACCATGGGCTCCCTTGATCCGTCGTGACCCGCCCCCGGCCCGCTGGCGCTCAGTCTGGCAGTACACACCGACAGCCGGGGGCGGTGCGGTCCTCGGCCGAAGGGCCAGTCAGCACCCGTACCGGTCGAGTACCGCCCGGGTGGCCCGGTCCACTGCGTGCAGCGGGTGGATGCCGCCGTCCTCGGCGGGACCCAGGCGCAGCGTCGTACCGCCGTTGATGGGGGTGACGATGAGCACCCGGTCTTCGACGCGCGACTGGACGGCGTCGGTACGGTACGGGCTGGCGGCGAGGCAGTCGTCGGCGTACTCACGTGCGTAGCGGTCGTAGGGGCCGGCGAAGAAGTAGTCGGCTACGGGCCCTTGTTGCTGGCCCGCGGACAAGGCGACGAGAGCGGCCACGACGCCCGGTACCGCGGCGCGGGCGCCCGGGGCCTGGATCAGCTGCGGCCCGAACCGGTAGATGCTCCCGGCGCCGAGGCATGCGATGGCGCCGGCTGAGAGGATCAGCAGGGTGCCGTGAGATGCCAGAAGGTCGGCGCGCAGGCCGAAGGTGAGCGGCAGGGCGGTGACCACCATCACGAGCCAGGCCAGCCCGGCCAGTGTCGCGATCTGGAACAGGTTGGGCTTGGTCGGCCATGTCGGACGGGACGGGACCAGCGCCTGCTCGCGGGCAACCCACCGGCCGGCACCGCGCACGCGGCCAGCCTGCGGCGCGACGCCGTCCGTATGGTGCTCGACGAGCAGGGCTAGGACCGCGTCGCCGAAGGCGGCGGCTCGCTCGTGTACCGCGAACCGGTCACGCATCAGCTGGTTGAACTCGCCTATCCGGTCAGGCTGGACGCGCAGGCCCCGGCCCCGGGGGAAGGCACGGTTGAGGGGATGTCCCGGGTCGGGGAAGCCGGGCAGCGTGGGAGCGGACAGGCCGCCGACGCCGACGGCCTCGTCGATCGGGCCGGCGTCCGGGGCGGGGATGAAGGACTCGTACATCCGGGCGCGCTCTCGGTGTCCGCGGTGGCTGGCCTGCAGGGCCTGTGCCTGCTCGATCACCGCGTCGAGCAGCGGCTCGGACGGCGCGCTGCGCATCCGCTCCAGCGCGGCCTTGCCGGGGACCGCCCGCCACACGCCGCCGAGCCGGTTGAGCGCATGGTCCTTCCACATGTCCCGAAAGAACGGCCACACCCGGGCGATCGGCAGCCGTCGAGGAGGGCGCCGGCGGTCGAGGTGCGCGCGGAGCAGAGTGAGGGCGCTGCGGAGGTAGTCGGTCTCGGTCGTGTACTGGATGGCAACGGCGGTGCTGCGCACGTCGCGGGTGGCGTCGGTGTCGAGTTCGCCGACGCGCCGGGCGGCGGCGCGTGCCGCATCGCCCTGGGCGCGCAGCTCGGCGATCATCGTGTGCCAATCGCCGCTCATCCCCTACCCCCTGCTCCGACCGCGTGCCGCCCCGAGGCTACCCGTCCGGTCCGACACCCGACCCGAGTTGGGCAACCGCCTTCGCGCATCCCGCGGATGTCGACCGCGGATCAGGCTGCCTGGGCCTGTTCGGCGGGTTGGCGGTCCTCGTCCGCCTCGCCCGGCTCGCTGGAGGAGGCGGCCGCAGGGGTGTGCTGGTCGAGGCTGGACCAGTCCAGATCCACGTAGGCGGCACCCTTGCGTTCCAGGATCGGCCCGTACTCCTTCTCCAGTCGCCGGTACTCGTTCCCGCCTGAGCGCGGGTTCGTGTAGCCCGCCCATCTGCCCAGGTCGGCCCTGTTCAGCGGCAGGCCCGCGACCTGGTGGGCGACGTAGATCCGTTCGGCGAGCTGGCGCGGGGTCTCGTCCTTGGGGAGCGTGGTCAGGTCGATCTGGACACGGCGCTCGTCGCGTACTTCGTCGTCGCCTCCGTCCGAAGAGGCGTGCCCGTGCTCCGTGTCGGGTTCTTCGGCCTCGGGCTCGTCGCCGGTCTGCTCGTCGTGGCCCGTCTGCGCGGTCTCACCGGCGGCACCGTCCTGCGCGTCGTCCCCCTCGTCCTCGGGAGCTTCGCCGACCGCGTCGGACTGCGCGTCGTCCTGTGCCCCGGTGGGGTCCTCCTGCGTTTCGCGGGGTGCCGGTCCGGCGCCGGGCTCAGAATCGCTGTCCGGCTCGGCGCGGTGCCCGACCCGCACAGGTTCGGCATCCGCAGCGCGTTCGGCGCTGCCGGCCGCGGCCGGGGACGGGACGCCGTGCTCTTGCGCCGCCGGCGAAAGAGCCACCGCGGCGGCCGCCGCAGTCACCGGCGCCGGTGTCGGTGTCGGTGTCGGCGGGGCGGGAGCGGCAGGGACGGAAGCGGGCGGGCGCTGTCCGACGGCCGGCTGGGGACCGGCGGTCGGGGCGGTCGCCACGGAGACGGGCGCCTGGCCCGTGCCGACCGCTGTGGCCGACGGGGGTGGAGCGCCGTTGGCCGCCGTCGGCGGGGGCAGCTCGGCGGGTCCTGCCGACGGGGACGCAGGCAGGGCGGGATCAGCGGCCGTCGGAAGCGGACGCAGGGAGCCGGTGACACGGACGTTGCTGACGGTGGAGAGCAGCTCCGTGCGCCACGCCTTCCACATCTTCACGGGTGCGCCGATCGGCCAGGGCAGCCACAGCAGCAGGCTGTAGCCGCGGTCCTGGCCAGCCTTGCGGCGCTTCTGCCGGCCCATGATCACCTGCTCGACCTTGTAGAGCAGCATCTCGAGCAGCACGGCGTAGACCAGCGGCGGGACCATCGCGAGGAAGGCGCTCCCGGTGCCCGCCTCGGGGGCGTCGAACATGTTCATCGCCGCTGAAGCGCTGACGAACGCCAGGAGCAGGATCCGCGTGATAGCGGAGGAACGCAGGGTGAGGGCCTCGAAGAACCTGATCAGGGACAGGCTCAGCGCGCCCGCGTCGAGGAGCAGCGCGAACCCCGTGGCCGCGTCCCAGTCCCCGCCGTTGTGCGCGTGGGCGTAGTCACGCTGCGCCCCGAACGAGAGCCACGCGGCGATGCCGGCGAGGACGAACATCATCACGCAGCCGATCGCGAGAGCGATCACGGCCAGGCGGCGCTGCCACGCCTGGCGGCGCTGGTGGGCGAGTTGCGCGCGTTCCTCGGCACTCGCGTTCTGTTCCTGGGCACGGCGGCGGTTGCCCAGCACCATGCCGACGGCGACGACGGATCCGATCCCCGCCACGGCCAGGCCGGCGGGCAGCGCCCACGAGGAGGCGTTCATCACTGGCCTCCCTCCCGGGCGTGCCCGCTGGGGGCTTCGGCCCCGCAGGGCGGGGCGGCGGCGTGCGGCCGGCGGCGGATCATGCGCGCGGTCTCCTTCGTCGGATGGGTGCCCGAGGAGGCTCCTCGCTCTCTACAGGTGCGGGGGAGCGGTGCCGTGTGACACCGCGGGGCGGTGAATCTGACGGTGCGTTTCATGAGGCGGCGGATCCCCAAGCGGGCTGGTGGCGCTCGCCCTTGAGGAGGGTGCGCAGCAGGCCGACGGTCTCGGGGGAGGAGTCGATGCCTTCCTCGGCGTTGATGCGGGCGAGTTGGTGGGCGGCGCGTTCCAGTCCCTCGCGGTCGCCCATCTCGTGGCAGATGGTGAACAGGTCCCGGTAGAGCAGCTCCGACTGGTTGTCGACGAGCATGCCCTTGGTGACGGCCTGGGCGGCTGCGCGGTAGTCGCGTACCTGGCGGCGCCGTTCGGCGAGCTCGTGGGCGACGTCGACGATCGCGCTGATCATCTCCTGGATGTCCGCCTCGGCCCAGGTGTACTTGGAGGGGTCGACGTCGGCGAAGGGCCTGCCGCGGACCAGTGCGAGGGCCTGGGCGAGCGCGATTTCGGCGTCCTGTCCGTCGTGGTGCATGCCCTGCTGGTACAGCTCGCGGAACCTGTCCCAGTCGGAGGTCACGGGTGCGCGGAACTGGTAGATCCCGCCCTTGATCGGGGGGAGGTAGGCGGCCTGCGGGTCGGAGGGTTCGAGGCGCGGGTCCTGGCCCATCCAGGAGCGGAGCCGGCTGATCGCGGTGTTGCGGGTCTCGGCGTTGATGCGCATCCCGGGCCAGATCGCGTCGTCGAGGTCCTGGCGTCCCAGGCCCGGGTGCAGCACGAGATAGGCGGCGATCTCCATGAGGCTGTTGCGGCGGTTGCTTCCGATCCGGCCGCGCGCGCCCACCAGGGAGACCGGGCCGAGGACCTGGACCTGCGGGGCGGGCGTGGCGGGCGGCGGCGCGGCGAGCGCCGCGAGCACGGTGGACGTCGCGGCGCTCGGGCGCGGGACGATGCGGGTCCCGCTCACCGCCGGCTCCTGCTCGGGTTCGCCGCGCGTGGCCGCCGACAGCCCGGACTCCTCCATCTCGCCGTCCTCGCCGCCGTCGTCCGGTGCGCGTGTGTCGCGTTCGGCGAGTACCTCGCCGAGGACCGAGTCGAATGCGTCGGTGGGCTCGGCGGCGTCGGTGGGCTCGGCACCGTCCCACACCGCCGCGCCGAGCGCGGAGGCCTCTTCGTCACTTTCCGGCTGGTCCTCGCCGGCGATGGCGGGCTCGGCGGGTATGGCGTCGCCGTTCGGGTCGCCGCCGGGGTTGCCGTCTGTAGCGTGGGAGGGGCCGGCGACGGCGTCGGACAGCGCGCTGTCGCCCGTCTCCTCGGCCGGGGTGGGGTCCTCGGGGGTGAAGGCGGGCGCGAGGGAGCCGAAGCTGGGCAGGGCGGTGCTCAAGTCCCCCGCCTGGGCGGGAACCTGGGCCGGCGACGGTGTGCTCCAGGAGGTCTCGGGGGCGAGGGCGGAGGACTCCGTGGTGGTGCCGATGGCGGCCCGGGGGCCGTTGTGGTGGGCGCCGGTGTGCCCGGTCCATGCGGGTGGGGGCACGTCGTCGGTGCGGCTGGAGGTGGCCAGGAGCTGGACGAGCCGGTCGTAGGCCGCGTCGTCCAGGTACTGCAGCTTGACCGCCAGGTCCAGCCCGGGCAGTTCGACCGCGATACCCGGCTGCGCGGGCAGGGTCCACGCGCCGGGAAGATCGAGGTCCGCGGCGGCCGCCGTGACGACCGCGACCGATGTACGGGGCCGTGAGACGAGCAGGTCCTCGAGCGCGGTGGCGGCCCGGCCGGCGGCAGGGGCGGTGGACAACAGGATACGGGGGATCCAGGTGTCCCCGCCGGTCTCCTCGCTCAGCCGTGCGGCCCGCAGGTGGTCGTGTCCGCCGTCATCGAGGGCCTCGCGCTGGAACGTGTCGTGGGCCTGGAGCTCGGCGGTGGCCGTGGCCAGGTCGGTGTGGTGGTCGATCTGGTCGGGGTAGAGGTGGGGCAGGTCGCTGCCGGCTCCGGCGAGCACGATCTGCGTGGCGGGGGCCAGCTTGGAGGAGGCCAGCTCGACGGCGAGGGCGAGCATGACCGCGCGCACGTCGGACGCACTGCCCGACAGCCGCAGCAGGCCGATGCTCTCCAGGTCGACGAGGACCGCGTCGCCCTGTTCGGTCTCGCCGAGGCTGACCAGCGCGGGATAGGGCGGGGTGACGTCGGCGGCCTCGTCCTCGTCCAGCAGGGCGGCACCGCGGGCCGGGCACCACCACACCATCGGGTTGCCCTCACGCTCGGCGAACGGCGCCACCGGCGCGGTGGCGGCGGCCAGATGGAGCTCGACTCCGCGCGCGGCGATACGCATCGCCTCGATCTCGGGCAGCGGCCGGCCCGCTTCGCGGCAGCGCGCGGCCAGGGTGCGCAGGGCCCGGTCGGCGAGCGCGATGCCGGTGATGTCGGAGGCCGCGCGCAGCTGCTTCTCGAAGTCCGCGACCGCGCCGGACGGCATGGGGATGCGCCGCTTGGCGCGCCGCCGACGTTGCTGCCGGGCCCGGCGGGTGGCGAGGACGGCGAGCACGGCGGCCGCCAGGATGCTTCCGGCGGCCGCGACCGTCCGCACGCCCGACTCGCCGGAGCCGGTGTCGTGCTGGGGGGCGGGCTGCGCGGAGGCGTCGGGTGCGGCCGGTGCCGAGGGGGCCGGCCGCCCGGACTCCTGTGGCGCCGGGGTCTGCGTGGCCTTCTCGTCCGGGCCATCGGTCGGCTGGCTGGTGCCCTGGCTGTGCTGCTCGTCCTGGTCGGGCTGGGGGTGGCCGGGCGTGGGTTCCTGCTGCTGGCTGCCGCGGTCGTGTTCCGGAGCGGCCGTGTCCGCACGGTCGTCCGCGGGCGCGTGAGCTTCGGGGATCTTCAGCTGCCAGCCCGGGTAGATCATGTCCGGATCGGTCAGGGCCCGGCCGTCGCTCTGGCGTACGCCGTCGTTGGCCTCGGCGATCGCAGGGTAGTCGTCGGCGTTGCCGAGTTCGTCCTCGGCAATGGACGACAGAGTCTCGCCGGGTCGGACCGTGTGCTCCGTGTCGTGAGCGGCTGTCCTGTCGTTCTGGGTCCGCGCGCCGCCCTCGTCGGCGGAGGCCTCGGGCGTAGCGTCGGAGGGAAGGCGCAGGGTCCAGCCCGGCTGGAGGACGGTGGTGTCCTCCGTCAGATGTTCTCCGCCGGGCTGGGTGACGCCCTGGTTGGCCTCGACGATCTCCCGCCAGCGCAGGCCGCTTCCCAGACGCTGCTCGGCGATGTCCCACAGGGTGTCGCCCGGTTTGACATGGTGGACCGGGCCGGTGTGCGCGCTCTGCACGGCCGACGTCTGCTCGGCCATGGCGGCAGCGGACGCCACCGTGCTCGCCACGGGTGTGACGGTGGCCGTCGCGGCGGTCTGGGGCGCGGCGGAGGCGGGAGCGGCGAAAGCGCCGCTGGCGGGCAGCAGCAGGATGATGCCGCCGACCAGGATGCCCGCCAGCCGTTGGGTCCCGCTGAGCATCCGCAGCCGGGGGGCCTTGCGGTGCCGGGCGAAGGACGCGGCTTCCAGGACGACGGACAGCGCGAAGGACAGCCAGCCGTACCAGCCGATCAGGGTGATCGCGCCGAGGAAGAGCTGCCCGGTGTCCTGCTCGGTCAGGGCGGTGGTGATCTCGCCGGCGGAGGGCACGTGGTGGGGCAGGACCCCGATGTGGAACAGGGCGTACGGGACGGCCGCCAGCAGGAGCAGGAGGGCGGCCAGGGAGAGCAGACCGCGGGCGAAGGCGGCGGACTTGCTGCGGGTCTTCATCGTTACCCCCGGTAGACCAGGTCGGCCCGGCCGGTGCCGGTCACGGACCAGCCGCCGCCCGGCAGGAAGACGGGGGAGTAGGTCTCGTGGACCGTCACGTCCAGGGAGGCCCCGTCGTCGCTGACCGTCACGCTCCCGCTGACACCGGCGCGGGACAGGTAGGACCGGGCGGCCGCCACCGCGGCGTTGCGGTCGACCACGACGCCCTCACCGGCGATGGCCTTGCCGGCGTCGATCGCCTGCCCGCCGGCGCGGGCGGCCTCGTTGGCCACTCCTTCGGCGTTGTTGAGCGCGCGCAGCTTGCCGCCGCCGTCGACGACCAGGGCGGCGACGGCGAACAGCCCGACGATCGTCACCAGGACGAACAGCGACAGCGCGCCGTCGTCCCGCCGCCACCAGCGCGGGTGCGCGGCGGCCGGGCGAGGGGACGCAGGGGTGGGGCGGGCGGCGGTCATGGCTTCCTGTTTCAGTCGCGCTGGCGGTAGGAGTCGATCGAGCTGGTGAAACTGCTGGTCAGGGTCTTGGAGCCGGGCATGCCTGGCATGCCGATGTCGGAGAGGCGCACCGTGCAGCTCACCGTGGCGGTCGTGGTGGCGGCCGTGCCCAGCGGGGCGTCGAACCCGTCGGTGGTGATGTCGACCGACACCGCGGTGCACGACAGGCCCTGGTCGCGCAGCCCGGCGCGGGCGTCGTCGGTGCCGGCGGTGCGCGCGGCACCGGCGTCGCGTTCGAGCGAGGCGGCCCGGGCGGCGTTGCGTGCCGCGGTGTCGACGGCGTTGCCCGAGGCCTGGATCCGTCCGAAGGCGACGACCAGCAGCAGCACCAGGATCAGCACCGGGAAGAGGATCATGGCCTCCAGCGACAGCGCCCCCCGGTCGGGGACGCCCATTCGCCGGCGCAGGGCGGGGATGGTCACTACGGCTCCGTGATGCGTTCGGTCGCGGCCTGGGCGTGCTGGCTGATCGGCAGCGTCACCCCGGGGATGAGGGTGTCGACGTGCCCGGTGACGGTGATCCGCACGCTCTGGCCCCGGCTGCCGCTGACGTGGGCGCCGGAGATGCTGCCCCCGGCCCGGCTGAGGAAGTCCCGGGTCTCCCTCGTGCCGGCGTCCAGACTCGAGCCGCGGCCGCGGGCCGCTTCGACTCCCTGCTGCGCCGCGGACAGCGCCACGTTGCGCGCATGCCACCACAGGCCGGCGTGCACGGTCAGCAGGATGAGCATCAGCACGACGGGGAAGATGACCATGAGCTCCAGGGACAGAGCGCCGCGGTCGCGGGCAGAGCTGCGCGCAGCGACGGCGCGCAGCCACCGGCCGGCCTGTCGTCCGGTTCGGGTCACTTGATCTGGTCTGCCTTCTCGTTGACCTTCGTCAGCAGCACAGCGGCCGCGACGATGGCGATGCCCACCAGCGACCCGACGATGATCATGGCTTCGATGGACAGGCCGCCGCGGTCCTCGTCCTTGAGGGCGCGCAGCTTGGCCGCCTCCGCACGGGCGCGGGTGACGAGGAGGCTGAGGATGGGGTCGTTGAGCACGGTGGTTCCTTGTCGTTGTCAGGCGGACATGATCCGCGTCAGGGCGGGATAGCCGATGTAGATGGTCATGATCACGACGAGGGCGGAGACCGGCATGACCATCTTTTCCGAGGCGTTGTTCGCCTTGGCCTTGGCGGCGGTGACCAGGGCTCCGGACAGGGAGCGGGCCTGGGCGCCGAGGGTCTCGCCGACCGCCGCGCCCTCTTCGCCGGCGATCGAGATGATGTCTGCGGGGGCGCCGAGCTCGGGTACGTCGAGTTCCTCCGACAGGCGGCGCAGGCCCTCCCAGGGGCTGATGCCCTCCAGTTCGGCCCGGGTGATGGCGTCGCGGATCTTGACGAAGACCCAGCCATCGCCGACTTCCGCCGCGCGCTTGAGGGCCTGGGTCGGGGCGGCGTCCGCGGCGCGCTCGAGCTGGACCAGGCGCAGGTAGGTCTTGATGGCGTGGCGGAAGTCCGCGCGGGCTTCGACGGCCTGCTGCTTGACGTGGATGTCGGGGACGAACCAGAACAGCACGCCCAGGACCAGCCCGGCGAGCGCGGGCACGGGGAAGGGCATCGGGTAGCCGGCCGCGGCGGCAACGGAGAGCAGCAGCGCGGGCAGCACCAGCCCGTACAGGCCGAGGGCAACTTTGATGCCGACGTGCCGGGTGGGGCTGCGGCCGATGAGTTCCAGTTCCTGGCGCGGCAGGCGCAGGGTGCCTTCGCCGGCCGAGCGCAGCAGCGCGGCGCCGAGTTTGTCCAGGCCGCCGGCCGGGGCGGTGGTGCGTACCGGCTGGAGGTTCTCCAGGCGGCTGGCGTCCATGCGGGAGATGACGTCGCCCACGTCGGGGCGGCCGGGGGCCAGGCCCCGGTAGGCGACGACGAGTCCGACGCCGGCGGCCGCGCCGCCGAGGACCGCGAACGGCGAGATCATGCACTCTCCTTCACGAGCGTCAGGGTGGTGGTGCCGCCCGCGCGGTCCTGGGCGGTCAGGAACCGGGGGGTGGGCTCGATGATGGCCATCCGCCGCATCCAGATCTTCACGACGATGAACGCCGCGACCAGCACGGTCAGGACGAGCTGGCCCATGACGGTGGAGTACGGCTCGGCCCATGCCGTGGAGAGCATGGACAGTCCGAAGATCACCAGGCAGAAGCCGGTCACCCAGCGGTCGTTGGTCCGCGGCTTCTGCCGTTCGGCCTCGATCTCGCGGCGGGAGAGGACTTCGTAGGACAGGCCGGAGGCGAGTTCGTTGAGCGCGCGGCTGAGGCCTGCCCCGCGGTCCTCGACGTGCAGGATCATGAGGGCGACGACCTCGTCGGCGGTGGCGTCGTTGAGTTCGTCGGCGAAGGCCCGGTAGGCGTCGGCCGGGTGCCAGCCGGCGGACATCCGCGAGACGAGGAGGGTGACTTCGTCCTTGATGGCGGCGGGCACCGTCTGGAGGCTGCGCTGGATGCTCGCCTCCAGGCTGACGCCGACGGTGTGGATGTCCGCCAGGCGGCGCACCCATTCCTCGACCGCTTCGAGCCGGGCGATCTCGCGGGTGGCGTTGGCACCGGGGTTGAGGAGCCAGGGCAGGCCGATGACCACGACGGCGGTGACCAGTCCGCCCATGGGCCACCGGCTGAACAGCCAGACCACGAGGCCCGCGACGAGGGCGGCGGTGAGGCGTGTGCTGGAGCGGGCCCACCAGACGACGGGGCCGGGCTGGTTGTCCAGGCCCAGCAGGGCGCGCAGCCGCTGCCGGGCGCGGCTGCGGCGGTGTGCGGGCCGGTCGGCCCAGCCGGTCAGGCCGGCTGCGGCGATGAAGACGCCGGCCACTGCCGCGACGGCGGCGAGCGCGGCGATCAGGGCGTCGAGGTCGATGTTCACAGCGGCATCACCGTCTCCAGGCGCTCGCTCCAGGTGCCCCACGCCCGGGTCAGCGCGTGGCGTGCGAAGCCCGCGCGTTCGATGTCGGAGAGGTAGCGGGGGCTGGGCATCTGCTGGGGGACGGCGCGCGGTTCGCGGATGCCGTCCTGCTCGCGGGGCGCGAAGACCATCTGGTGGCTGGGGCGGTTGTTCTCGCCGATGCCGGTGATCTCCATGACGTGGCTGACGAAGCGGTGCTTGCGTCCGGACCGCCCGCCGGCGTCGACGAGTTCGGTCTCGTCGACCAGACGGATGTAGACGACGAGGTCGATCGCCTGGGCGACCAGGCGGTAGGCGAGCGCCTCGGACATGCCGATGCCGGCTTCCAGGCACAAGGTGACCAGCCGCTCCGCGGACAGCTGGGCGGTCTCGGCGTGCAGGGTGCACATCGAGCCGCCTTCGCCGGTGTTCATGGCGTGCAGCATCGGCACGACTTCCTTGGAGCGGACCTCGCCGACGATGATCCGGCGCAGCGACATGCGCAGCAGCTGCGGGAAGAGGTCGGAGAGGGTCAGCTCGCCCAGCGGCTTGCCGTCCGGGCCCCGTTCGCCGTTGCTCTCCCGTCCCTCGTAGGCGATGACCTCCGGCCCGTCGGGGTCTTCGTGGAGGTAGAGCTCGTACTCGCTTTCCAGGGTGCCCACGCGCTCGGTGCGGGGGATCTCCCGGGCCATGGCGCGCAGCAGGGACGTCTTGCCGGCGCCCTGGGAGCCGACGATGACGATGTTCTTGCGGGCCTTGACCGAGGCGCGCAGGAAGTCGGCCAGGGTGCTGTCGATGGTGCCCCACTTGACGAGGTCGTCCAGGCCCTGGCCGCGGGTGCGGTGGCGGCGGATGACGATCTGCGGGCGCGGGGTGATGAGGTAGCTGGCGGCGAGGCGGGAGCCGTCGCCCAGGCGCATGTTGAGGTTGGGGGTGGCGGGGGTGAGCGCGCGTTCGCCCTGTCCCTGCATGCGGGCGATGTGGTTGATCAGCCGTACGAGTTCGCGGTCGTTCGGGGCGATCGGGTCCCACTGCTGGCTGGGCCGGTCGGCGAAGTCGACGCGGACCCGGTCGCCGTTGATGAGGATGTTTTCGACGTTCGGGTTGTCCAGCAGCGGCTGCAGGCGGCCGGCGCGGAACAGCTCGTCGAACACCGCCTGGCGCAGCTGGGTCTCCTGCGCGTCGGTCAGCGCCGTGGCGGTGGTGGCCGCGTAGCGGGTCGCCCACTCGCTGACGGTCTCCCTGATGATCTTCAGGCCGAGCTGGCGCTGGTCCTGGCCGGTCATGGTGCCGTCGGCCGCGCTGGCCTGTCCGATCTTGGAGCTGGCCTGCTGGCGAAGCTCGGCGATCACCTCGTAGCCCACCGGAAGCATGCCCGGGCCCTGCCCGCCCGAGGCCAGGGGCGTGGTGGGCACGGCGGCGGGGGAGGCCACCGCGCGCAGGGCGGGGCCGTCGGCGTCCGGGGCGGTGCTGCGCTGCTGGAGCCGCTGCTCGAACAGGGCGTCCAGATCGTGAAGGGCAGGGGGAACGCGTTCAGGTCGGATGTCGGTCATGATGCTGCCCTCCTTCAGGCCCGGGCGCCGTAGTGCGCGGGGTAGAGCTGGATGCGCCGCCGGGTGACGACCTCCTGCAGACGGTCATGGGCGGAACGGGCGGAGCGCAGCAGGCCCTTGGCGGTGCGGCGCAGCCGCGCCTGGCCGTGGGTGAACACGTCCGCGGTGTCGGGGTCGAAGTCCAGGGCACAGACCACGGGGGTCTGCAGCCACTGCTGCACGTTGCTGGTGGAGGCGCCGCCTTCCTCGATCACCAGCAGGCCCAGCGCGTCGGCGCCGGTGCCGTTGCTCGCCAGGTCCTCCTTCAGGACCCGGACGGCCGGCGCGGCGGCGACGACGGAGGCCTGGGTGGAACGCACCACGAGCAGGACGGCGTCGGCGGCCCGCAGCAGGGGGGCGGGGTAGGAGCGGCTGCTGAGGTGGGTCTCGGACTCGGCCACGATGCGGCCGGCGTCGATGATGACGTCGAAGCCCTGGCCGTCCAGGACCGACAGCAGTTCGGCGATGCTCTCCCAGGTGCGGGCCATGGAGGGGGCCTGGGTCGGCGCGGTCAGGCCGGGCAGCAGCATGCGGTTGCCCGAGTGCTCCTTGTCCAGGGAGATCCAGTGGTGGCGGAACTCCCGGGCCAGGGTGCCCTGCCGGTCGGCCGAGGCCAGCCGGTGCAGGCCCACCTGCGCGGTTCCCTCGCCGGCGAGGTAGCCGGCGCGGATGGTGCCGCCCGCGGGGTCGGCCTCGACCAGGAGGGAGGGGCGCGGCGAGGACAGCGTGAGGGCGAGCGCCGAGCACGTGACCCCGCTGGACTTGCCGGAGGCCAGCGCGATGATGGCCATCAGCTGTCCGCCTCGAGCACGATCGCGACGTCGCCGGCGGCGGCCCATGCGGCGAGCGAGGTGCTGTTGACCTCGGCGGCGGCCACGTCGACGACGACGGCGCCGTTGGCGTCGGGGGAACCGACCCGGGAGACCACGGCGGGCAGGCTGTCGGGATCCGAGCCGGGCTTGCTGGACGTAGCCGAGGCGCTGCCGTCCTGTGGGGTGTGGACCACGGTGACCTTGTCACCGGTGTGGAGCTTTTGCACGGGCAGCTGGCCGGGCTTGGCCAGGATGCCGACCACAGACTTGCCCTTGGTCACGGAAGAGGCGGAACTCACCGAGTCCTGGGTGACGAGAACGCCTTCCGGCAGGTCGGATGCGGCCCGCTTGCCGACGAGTTCGCCCGAATCGGCGGCGGCCACGGAGTGCAGCCCGGAGCCGCGGGATATCTCCGCCGTGACCAGGTCGGAGGCGGTGATGGTGTCGCCGGCGGCGATGGCGTGACGGGTCGCGACGACCGCGATCTTGTCGCCGGCTTCGTTGACCATCCACACCGACACGAGCGCGCCGACGGCCGCCAGAGCCAGACCGGCCCCGACGACCACCGGGCGCCGCCGGCTGCGCGGGGCGTCGTTGGTGATCGGCAGCGGTGCCGGGGCCTGGGCGCGTCCCTGCTCGGGGGCCGCCTGCTCCTTGGTACGAGACATCGTTGTTGCGTTTCCTCGTGCTAGTTGACGACCTGCAGCTCGCCGACGCGCGCTGTGGTGGTGGACGTACGGACCTCGGCGGGAAGCGTTCCGCCCGCACCGGTCGAGGCCTGCCAGGTGATCTCCCACGTGCTGGTCGCGGTGACGGTGAACTTCCCGCCCGGCTGGTCGGTGGAGACCTTCGTGTAGCGGTAGCCGCAGTCCGGCGAGGACTTGCCGCCGTAGGACTTCTTGTACGGCGTGCCCGCCGTGGTGCACGTGACCGAGCCGCCGTCCCCCATGGAATACGTGATCTTGGTGACGCGGGCGGTGGCGGTCACGGACAGGCCCGGCACGGCGGCGGTGGCGCTGTTGGGTCCCCAGGTGGTGTCGCTCTTGGTGTTCCACAGCCACACCGGAACACCCACCAGGCCGGGCGAGTTGGGGCCCGGGGCGGAGCCGATGTCGGCGCCCAGCAGGGTCATCTTGTCGCGCGCCTGGCGGGCGAGTTCCTCCGGATCGGGCAGGATCGTGGCCGGCGGCGTGGTCAGCCAGACGATCCCGCCGACGTCGTTGACGATGCAGTCCTTCATGTAGAAGGCGCCCGGACCGCTGGTGTCGGCGCCGTTCATGTCGGTGTGTCCCGGCCCGGACGGCGGCTGGGGGTCCATCAGCTGGTAGAAGCACCGGTCCGCGGGGTTGTAGCCGGGGGCGCAGGGGATCTCGCTGTCGTCGACGAGCTTGCACATGCCGTCGCCCTTGCCGCTGCTGCTGCCCGTCCCGCCGCCGTTTCCGCTGCTGCCGCCGCTTCCGGAGCTGCCGGGGGTGCCGGCGTCGACGCAGACATCCACGTCCGAGCAGCCGTGGGCGCCGCCGTCGCCTCCGCTCGCGTAGGCCATGCCGGAGGGCAGCAGGGCGAACAGGACGGCGAGGGCACCCGTCGCGCGGGCACCGCGTATCAGCAGCCCTTCGTTCGGTCTGCGGTGATCTTCGTGATGAGCCATGTGTCGCCCTCCAGCGTGGCTTGGGACGTGACGGGGTACTTCAGACGCTGCTTGGCCAGCTCGACGGGCTTGCCGGACTTCGTGTAGACGGGCGTCCACTTGGTCGCGTCGAAGCAGTCGCTGAGCGTGGCGGTCTTCTTCTGCGTGTCGACGGAGGTGACCTGGGGGTCCATCTCCGGGCGGCCGGTGAACTTGATGCCCAGCGACCGGTTGCGCAGGACGGACTTCTTCAGCTCCGCCGCGGCATCGCCCTTGGCGTATTTCGCCAGGTCCTGGGTGTGCAGATCCCCGTCCGCGGCCATCTTGATCTGGATCTCGCGCATGTTCGTGTACGCGGCCAGGACGTCGTCCTTGGCCGCCTGGTCCGCGTCACTTGCCGAGGGCGACGTGGACACGGGAGCGCTGGTGGAGGGCGTGGGTGAAGCGCTCTTCGTGTCATCGCCGCCGCAGCCGGCCAGGAGGCCGGTGGCGACGGCGCAGGTAAGGACGGATCCGGCCAGACGCAGGACGCGGGAACGGGGCTGCAGGGGCGATGCCATCGGGTATGTCCCTTTCGGATGTCGGGTGCGGGCTGACGTACGGGCCATGAGACGAGGCCGCGGAGAGATGCCTCTACCGCGTCTCGCGCATGGTCACGTACGCCGGACCAGGACCCGGCGAGCCTACGAGAACGGTCGGAAGGCAGGCGCTGCATTCCGGCCGGTCGTGGGGCGGGCTATCCGTGAAAGGTGTGGCCTCGGCCGCCGCTCGCTGCGCGGCGCCAGTCCGTCCCGGCGTGCGCGTACGGCAAGCCCTTGCCCGCCGGGCCCAGGGCACGGCGGCGCCGATGGGAGCGACTGCGGCTCCTTTGTGGTTCAACGCGAATTCCCCCTCGCGGTCCAGGACATCGCGTCTCCCACAACGCGATCAGTCCGTCGCCGATTCTTGGACACCTAGATCACGCCAGCCAGTCCCGGTTTTTTCCGGTAGACCGCTTTCCGGTATATGCCGCCGTCCTTTGGCGGTTGGCCGGTATGCGCTCAAGAGCTCAGGGCCGGATCAGCAGGGCGGGGCCATGCGCGCGGAGCGCCAGCTCGGCCGCCCGCGGATCAGGGCCGGTGATGGCCGCAAGACGCCGCTCCACGAAGACCGCGGCGGGGTGGGGGCGGTCGAGCGACTGCAGCAGAGCAAGGAAAGCGGTACCGGTGCGGACCGCGTCGGCCAGGTCGCTGACCGTGAGCCAGTGAGCGGCGGCGTTGCGGATCTGCCGCTCGACGTGGCGGTGCCCGGCGCCCAGGAGCCGGTGGAAGCCCGCGGCGGCCTGGAGCGACGTCTCGGTGGCGTCCGCGGGCCGGCCGGCCATCTGAGCGCAGAAGGCGGCGAGTTCAAGGGCATGCAGGGTGTAGACGTGCAGGGGGCCGTGGCTGTCGGCGAGTTCGCCGCTGATGGCCCGCGCCATGTCCAGGGCCTGCTGCGGCTGTCCGGAGCGGATGGCAAGGCGGACGGCCTCGATGCGCGGAGCCAGGAACTCGGGGACGGGCGCGGGGACGGGCAGGGCGGTAGGGGACATGACTCTCCCGGGGCGGGGCGACTGCGAGCGGGTGCCGGGGGTGCCGCCGCCGGGGGGCCGGCGGCGGCAGCCGGAATCGAGTCCAGCAACGGGTGCTGCTCGACCGCGCACATCACAGGGCGTGGGAGTGCCCTCCGTGCCTGGGCGGCGTTCTCCGTGCGTGCACGGCGCGCCGACGCCGGTAGTCCACCGCGCCGGTGCACGCGAGGGCAACCGGCGCGGCAAGGAATGCAGTTCTTATTTCAATGATCGGAACAGAGGTCGGTCTCCTCGTTCCACCGGCCGGAACGGCATGGGCCCGGGGCGGCTCACGAGGCGGGCGTCTGCGCCGCGGTGCGCTCCCAGGCGATGCGTGCCGCGTGGTCCACCAGCTCCACCAGGTTCGGTGCAGTGCCGTCCTTCTCGAGATGGCGGTACTCCGTGCTCAGGGTGATGACCAGGCGCTCCGGCAGGCCGAGGCCGGGATAGCGGTCTTCCTCGATCAGCAGGCGGGCCGCCTCGACGGCGGTACGGCCCTGGCCGTGCATCAGGTAGGCCTGGTCCGCCAGATCGTCGATGTAGCCGACGTAGGCGCGCAGGTCCTCGGGCGTCATGAGCGGTCCGTGGCCGGGCACGATCCACTCGGGGTCGAGCGCGAGAATCCGCGCGCAGGCCGCCGAGACATTCTCCAGGGGCCCGGCCCAGTGGGAGGGGTGATCGCCGTGGAAGACGATGTCGCCGGCGAAGACCACCCGCTGCTCGGGGAGGTGAACCATCAGGTCGCCGACGGTGTGGGCCGGCCCGACCTCGTGCAGTTCCACCGGAAGTGAGCCCACCTGCAGGTCCCGGCGCCCGGTGAAGGTGTCGGTCGGAGCCACGACCTGGATGCCGGAGAAGTCGAACCGTCCGAAGTGGGTCCGGAAGTACCAGCCCAGGGGCTGGCCGGGATCGGTGTCACGGGTCAGAGTCTGAAGCTGCTCGGGAGCCGGCTCCAGGCACTGGTGCTCCAGGACGGCGTGCGTGGCGAGGACTTCGGCGCCGGGCAGCTGCTGCAGACCCCAGGTGTGGTCGCCGTTGGCGTGGGTGACGGCCACCCTGTTCAGACGGGTGCCCGGGCCGGTGATCGCGCGGGCCGCGTCGAGGAAGGTGTCGGTCAGTGCCGGCGTGTAGGGAGTGTCGACGAGAAGGGCCTCGTCCTGGGACGTGATCAGACCGCAGTTGGCGAGCCCCCAGGCCGCGGACTGCCCGGGCAGCCACGCGGCGACGCCGTCTGCTATCAGTTTCATGTCAGAACTCTGTGTCATGGGCATGCATTGTGGCGGTGCAGGCGGCCCGGCCGGAAATCCAGCCGCCGGACCGCCGCACGCCGTCACCGCGCGGGCTCGAACGGGTCGAACACCAGGAAGAAGAAGCGGGCACCCGGGCTGCCGAACGGCTGCGCCGCGCACATGGTGACGTTGCCCAGCTGCGAGGGGGCGTGCCGGTCGCAGCACCGGTCCCGGGTGTCGGGGCGGCCGGGCTCCGGTTCGTAACCGGCATGCCGCATCACGCGGGTGTCACCGTCGGGGTGGATGTAGGCGATGCTGTGGTTGCGGTAGATCGGGCCGACTACCGGGTCGTCGTTGACTTCCTTGTCGAGCTGCTGGAGGTCGGCACTGTCGGGGTGTGCGGCCACGGCGGTACGCAGCTGGGCGGCGACGGGCGTGGCCCACCGCTTCTCCCAGTCGACCAGGTGGTGTTCGCGGGCGTCCTCGCGCAGGAGCATCCAGCGGATGAGGTTCCGTTCGGGCAGCCGCAGGGGTGTGCCCGGCTGCTGCGGGAACATGGCGATGAAGTCGTCGTTCGCCGCGAGGACGTTCCAGGCCAGGTCGTTGACGTAACAGGGCTGCCCGCTCACCTTGCTGACGGCTCGCTGCCAGGCCGGCGCGACGTTGGTGCCCGCCATCGGGTCCATCGGGATCGGCGGTTCGTGACCGAGCGAGTAGACATACAGCGCGGTCCGCTCCCGCTCCTCCATCCGCAGAATCCGGGCAACGTTGTCCAGGAACTCCGCGGTCGGCGCCGGCATGTCACCGCGCTCGAGGGCCGCGTAGGTCCGCTCGCTCACGTACAGGCCCTGGGCCACCTGCGCCTGGGAGAGTCCCGTGGAACGCCGGCCCCGCCCGGTGCGCTTGGGCCATCCCAGCTCAACTGGGTCTATCTGCTTGCGTTTCCATTGCAGCAGCCGCTGCAACGCCTCCTTGTTGTTCAACTCCGAACCCTCCCCGTGCTGCCGTACTGTCGTGCCCCCCGTGCCGCCGCGATCCGGTGAATTACCGGAAGCGCTTGCTCCTGAAAATGACTGACCGGAAAATTCCGAGCCTGGTGAGCGGGATCTTGGCCGGGAAAAATCGGCCCCCGGATCGCACGTGCGTTGTGGGAGACGCGCCGGTCCTCGATCGCGAGGGGGAATTCGCGTTGCTGCATCCCGTTGCCGCCCCGTCGGATCGTGCCGGCGGCGCCGTGGCCCGCACCATGGCGGTGCTCCGGGCGCTGATCCGGCTCGGTCCGGGCGAGCACGCTCTGGCGTCGATCGCGGAATCGGCGGCACTTCCCGCCGCCACCGCTCACCGGTATTTGCAGGCCATGGTGCGCGAGGGGGCCGTTGAACAGCGAGGGCCACGCGCTCGGTACGCGCTGGTCGACGCGCTGCACGGTGCACCCCACTCGATATCGAAGTCCCAGCCGTCGCCAGCTGGCCAGCCCTCGCCTGCCGTGAGGGCTGAGCTGGTTACCCTACAGTCACGAACTGGCCAAATCGCATTCGTTTATCGCCCGTATCTGATCGGCACACCAATGAGAATCTGTGCAGATCGGGCATACGGCGCGCACGGCGAGACGCTGTTCAAGGAGCCCCGGGAAGCACTCCAAGCACTGGAGTCCGCCCCGCTGGATGCAGATCCCGCAGGTAAGGCGATCCTTGCCTGTCTCGGCGCGCCGATCGGCAGCAAGATCGACATTTCCCGCATCCGTGAGGAAGGTCACGCGCTGGGATCATCCCCTCTCCCGGGCCGTTCCATGATCGCCGCGCCTGTCTGGTACGGCTCGACGGTTGCCGGATCCGTCGCTCTGCTGGCCGGCGACGCCCAGATGAAGCGCGCCGCCACCCGCGCCCGCTACGTCGACGCGGTGATGGACGCGGCCGCGGCGATGAGCGGGCGGCTCACTCGCTCGGGCGCACGCAGGGCGAGCTGATTGACTGCTCCATACCGCGAAGCACCACAGAAAGGCGCCACTCTCGTGTCCCGTTCAGTTCTGATCACCGGCGGCAACCGCGGCATAGGCCTGGCCATCGCCCGCCGCCTGGCCGACGCCGGCGACCGCGTCGCCGTGACCTACCGCTCGGGCGAGCCCCCCGAGGGCCTGCTCGGCGTCCGCTGCGACATCACCGACACCGAGCAGGTCGACCTCGCCTTCAAGCAGGCCGAGGAACAGCACGGCCCCGTCGAAGTCCTCATCGCGAATGCGGGCATCACCAAGGACCAGCTGCTGATGCGCATGAGCGAGGACGACTTCATCGAGGTCCTCGACACCAACCTCACCGGCGCCTTCCGCGTCACCAAGCGCGCCACCCGCGGGATGCTGCGCGCGAAGAAGGGCCGCGTCGTCCTCATCTCCTCCGCCGTCGCCCTGCGCGGCGAGAGCGGCCAGGCCAACTACGCCGCCTCCAAGGCCGGACTCGTCGGCTTCGCCCGCTCCATGGCCCGCGAGCTCGGCTCCCGCGGCATCACCTTCAACGTCGTGGCGCCCGGCCTCACCGAGACCGCGATGAGCGAGCAGCTGAGCGAGGAACAGCTCAGCAACCTCAAGACCCAGATCCCGCTGGGCCGTCTCGCCCGCCCCGAGGAGATCGCCGCGACCGTCGCCTTCCTCGCCTCCGAGGACGCCGCCTACATCACCGGCGCCGTGGTCCCGGTCGACGGCGGCGCAGGCATGGGCCACTGACCGCCATGACCGCCCCACACCAGGAGCCGGATGCGCGAATGACCTGACAGCGGGCAGTCCCCCGCGGGCTGCCCTCCGGCGGCAAGCCGTCTGGTGTGTCCAGCACCCCGGCCCGCCCGCCGCACCTCTGCCACCACCCGGCGAGTGTCCAGCTCGCCCGGTGAAGAACCCGGTCAATGACCGGGCGACACCGCCCCTGCCAGGGCGGATCTCTTGGTTCCCGAAGAACCCGGCCCCACCGAAACGGGGCCGTCGCATGCCCGAAAGGAGGGGCGTGCTCTGCCCATGATGCAGCATGCCCGCGCGCCGGTCCAGAACACCGATGTCCAACCGCACCCAGCCCGCGGACAACCCCGAATATCCACGGACAACCCTTTCATCCTGGTTCGCGGTCACGCGGAACAGGACATCGACACGACCGCGTCCCGCCGCACCCGACGCGGCGACTTCCTGCGCGCCGCCACCTGGGCCATCACAGAACGCCTGCACCCCAAGGCCCAGGACACCACGCTGCGCGTCGCCAAGGACCTCGCCGCCCGGCTCAACGCCGACGGACACGTCGCCTACTGCCGCGACGCCATGTGGCGCCGCCTGGGCCTGAGCCGCCGCACCCTGGAGCGGCACATCGCCGTGCTGCGCGAACTCGGCCTGCTCGCATGGGTCGTCCACGGCAGCCGCACCAACACCCGCCCCGCCGGCAGCGGCGACTGGGCGGGCACCGCCACCATCTACGCCGCCGTCGTGCCCCGCGCCTGGGACCATGCCCTCGGACACCGCGTGAGCGGACACGGCTACCACGCCCGGCACATCGGCTTCACCGACCGCGGCCGCGAGCTCGCCATCGCCGACGCCCGCCGCCGCGCCCGCCCCGCCAACCGCCGTGACACCCCTTCCTGGAGGACCAACCACCCACGACGTACAGCTGAGATGGGGAGGAAGAACAACAACACCGGTGCACCGCCGCCGAGGACCCGCCGCGGCACCGCGCGAACGCACCGCCCGGACGTCCCGGCGCCCTACCGGGCCACCCCGCAGCAGGCCGCCCACGCCGTGTCCGTCGCCGCCTGGATCCGTCCCCGGGTGCCCTGGACCCAGGCCGAGCCGCTGCGCCGGCTCGCCTACGCCCTGCGGCCGTGGATCGCCGCCGGGCAGGCGCCCGCCGAGATCGCCGCCGAGCTGATGGCGTGGCGCGTCCCCCGCCGGCCCGCCTCCCCGGCCGCCGTGATCACGGTCCGCTGGCACGAGGAAACCCGTCAGCCGTCCGTCGGGTACGAAACGCCCGGCCCCGCCGAGGAGGTGGCGTCGGTCCCGCCCAACCAGGCGTTCCGGACCGCCGCAGCCGCCCTGCGTACCCGCCTGCGCCCCCAGCACCCGCCGTCCGAGCCCGAGTTGCCGGCGTTCGTCATCCGCGACCGCATCCTCGCCTCTCTGGCCGAGGCCCAGCGAGCCTGGCGCGCCCGTGCACCCGAGCAGTGCCACACCTTCGCCCAGTGGGAGGCCGTCTGCGACGCCAGGGAACGCGTCCCGTGGTGAGGTTTGCCCGCTGCTCACGACTTTGCTGCCGCGCCCGGGGACGCTGCGCCCGCGGTCTCTCCCGCCGGTGGAGCCTGTCCGGCACGCGGCCGCCGACGACTTCCCATGACAGCCCGTGCCGTCCGCCACAGCGCCCGCAGCAGCTGCCCCAGCGCGATCACGGCGCAGCCCACCGCCCCCAGACTCGCCACCAGGCGAGCTGCCCGCTCCAGCCACTCGGGCAGGTGAAGGTCTCCGATGGTCAGCGCCGTTCCGATCAGACTCAGGCTCAGCGCGGTGAGGACGCCGCTATGCCCGATCACCCCGTAGGTGCGCCGGAGTTCCGCGTAAGCCTCCGGGTGCTCCTCCCGCCACCGGGGCCGCCGAGTCCGGCCGTGTTCACCGTCCATGTCCCTCGCCCTTTCGTGTCCGATCCGTTCCGACCCTCACCGTGCGGGCACCGCCGGCATCCTCCGGCTCCCGCCAGCCCCCGCGGGCGCGGCACCCAGCAGCCGGCCCGACCGGCCGGCCCCTGCGGCCTCGGCCGCCGCGCGGGCCGAGGCGACGGCTTCCTCTCGGCGCTCCACCTCGATCCGTTCGACCGGGAGCGCCCGAGGACCGGTCTCCGCGCTTCCCGTCACCGGCGAGCGCCACAACCCGGGCCGCGAGCGGCGTCATCACCGGCCCGCCCCGTCCCCGCCGGAGGTGCACGACTGCAGCACCGCGCGCATCGCCGTCTTCTCCGCTGCGGACACCGACAACCGGTACTTGGTCTTCACCCGCACCTGCGCCGTCACATACCAGCAGCGTGCGTCCTCGCGCGGCGGCAGCCATGCAGAGGCGTCCTTGGCCCCCTTGGCCGCGTTCGTCGGGCCGTCCGTGGAAACGAGATTTTCGGGGTCGTTGGCATAATTCAGCCTCTCTTGGGCCGACAACTTCCGGGCCCCGGACTGCCAACCGAGCGCCAGCGGCACGATGTGGTCAATCTGCACCGCGAGCGAGGTCCCCGGGCCGCGGTGGAACCGGATCGTCTTGCCGGTGTATCGGTCGTGCAAAGCGCCGGAGACGACCGTGCAGCCGTCCTGGTCCCGCACCACGTCGACCAGGTCGCGGAAGAGGACGTCCTGGCGCGTGGGGCAATGATTGTGCGCGAGGGCGACGGTGCCCTCGTCGCTCCAGGCCGGGCCGAAGGCGTCACGGCTGTACCCGCCGAGGGAGCCGGGGGCCCGTACCGGCAGAGCGTCGAGCTCGGCCAGCGCGGGCTGCGCCTGTGCGGCGGCTCCAGGGGCGGGCACCGCCGCGGCGCTGGAGGCGCTGGAGTCCGTGTCGGCCAGCGGTCCGCAGGCGGTACAGGCCAGCACGCCGGCGAGCACGAGGCCGGCGGTGAAGAGGCGAGGGGGCATGGCGAGTTCCTGTTCGTGTCGAAAACGGCACCGTCGCCTTCTACAGGTGCGGTGAGGAGCAGCGGTGTGACACTCCGGCTGCGATTCCCGTGCTCGATCAACCGATCCGGCCCTCGAAGGTGACGCGGGAGCCGTCCGCGTCGACGGCCTCGATGGTCACCGGCTCGCCGACCGCGGACTGCGGCACGCGGAAGGCGATCGTCTGGGTGGCGGTTCGGTGGGGCGCGATGGCGGCGTCGTGGTAGCCGTACACCGGGCGGATCGTCGCGGCCGGGTGAAGGTCCTCGCCGGTCATGACGCGTAGTGCGGTGCCGAGCCCGGGCAACGGATCGCCGGTGCCGTTCGCCACGCTGAGCTCCAGGCGCGCGGTGCGGACGGAACCGGTGCCGGTGACCGACACCGAGGACAGCCGCACTCCGGCTTTCCACTGCCCGAGGGGTGTGACGTCCTGCCGGCTTCCGGAGCTGCCGTCCGCCTGCGACGCGGTCGCCGCGGCGGGCCGGCCGGGAAGAGCGCTCTCGAAGAACAGCAGGTCCGGCTCGGCCAGCCCCTGCGGCGTCGCCTCCACCGTCACGGTGACCGGCTGGCCCTGGGCCCGGTCGGGCAGGACGAGCCGCACGTCCTGGCGGACGGTCGCGTTCGGCCGGACCAGCGGGGGATCGTCACCGGTGAGAGCGGCGGCCGCTCCGGCCAGCTCGGTGGCCTGGCGTCCGAGCTGGCCGTAGCGCCAGGTCACGGCGATCTGCGGGGCCGTCGCGATCTGCGGCCGCCGGTTGGTGACCGTCAGCCGGGCGCGGTAGGCGCTCGAGCCGGCGGGTACGTCCGCGGCCGTGCCGGCCGGCAGCCGCTCGAGGCGCTGGACCGTCACGGACCAGGCGCCGTCGCCGACCGCCTGCTGGGTGCCCGGCGGCGCGATGCCCCGGGGCAATTGCGTGTCTGCCGGATCACGGTGCAGGGAGGGACTACTGCTGCCGGTGTGCTGCGCGGCGTGTTCGGTTGCCTCGTGGCCTGTTGCGCAGCCGGTGAGGAGGACGGACGCGGCGAGCAGCGTGGCGGGCAGGAGACGGCGAAGGTGCTTGTGGGTGGGCATGATTTCCCCTTGGTGTCGGGTCCTGGTTTCCCGGGCGACGGGGATCCTGCCAAAACGCCTGTGGCCGGCACCGGTTCGGCGGCCTCGCCGGCTGCTCGCAGCCTGCGGACCTCAGGTCACAGCGTGATGGGGACGGGGACGAGGAAGTACTCCTGGTCGCCCACGCGGATCCGGAGAGGGTGGCCGGGCGGCAGCGCGAACAGCCGCTCGTGCACGCTCTCGGGGGTGTCGCTGGAGGAAAGGGCGGGTTGGAGCGCCGTGCGTACGGCGGCGCGTGAAGTGAGGGAGAGGGGGTGGCGCTCGGCGGTGGCCGCGCACTGGTCGAGCTGGGCATCTGTCAGGTCGGATCCCCATCCGTTGCGGAGGGCTTCGACGGCGACGGCGGGCGCGAGAACGGCCCGGTTGTGGTCACGGCAGATGTGGCCGGGCGTTCCGTGGGGCTGGAAGTGGCGGGCGGTGCCGATGGACGTCATACGTGCTCCGGTGTCTGGTGGCGTGGAGGGCCGCCGTGGCGTGGCGGCCCTCCGGGGTTGTGCCGGTCAGGGGCGAGGATTCGCGGGGGGAGAGGACGGTGAGGGCGGGGACTGCCGGGCGGCTGTGTCAGCGGGTGGAGAGGGGGATCACCATGACCCCGGCGGGGAGGTTCAGGCCGGAAAGCATCCGGGCGGTCTGTCCTGTTGCCGTGCCGGGACGGCTGGTGTCCAGGCGCATGGAGTCGAGGAGCGGTCCGCGTGCCGGGTAGAGGTTGACCGTGGTCTCGGGGCTGTTGCGTTCGAAGACGCTGACGGTCGCGTAGGCGAAGCGGTGGGTGTCGCTGAACTGCTGCACCACGGCGAGAGACAGGGGGGCCCGGAGTTCCGGGCTCGCCGGGGCGACCGACAGCGGCAGGACCCGGCGGCGCCACGGCGGCTGCTGGCGGAGCCGGACGAAGGCGATGACGGCGCCGATGACGAGGCCGGTGGCGAATGAACCGAGCTGGAACATGGATCCCCCGTCGTTGTGGGTGGGAGCGGGCGTGAGAGGGAGGAGCGTGGTCAGTCGGCGGCGGTGCTCGTCACGGTGGCGTGCACGAGGTGTGCGAGCCCCTCGCGCCGCGTCTTTTTGCTGAGTCCGTGGATCTTCCGGGCACCTTCCTGCCCGGCCGCTGCGGCCAGCGCCGCCACGAGGCTGCGCACCAGGGCCTTGTGGAGCGGCCCCGACGGCGTGTCCGTCCCGATCGCGGCGGTCAGCGCGCGGGTCACCGGCCGGGTGACGTCGGCGTAGGCGAGGACGAAGCGGGAGTCCTGCTCGGCGGCGACGGCAGTGAGAACGCGGAGGACCGGGCGGTGGTTCTTCCAAGTGTCCAGAACCGCGTTGACGAGCCGGGCGGCGCCGTCTGGGCCGTCAGAGGACCAGGTGCCGTCCTGGAACTCGGCGAGAGCGGCCGTCGTCGCGTCGAGGAGGGGAGCGGAGGCTTCGAGGACGGCGTCCTCGACCTGGGCGAAATACTGGTAGAAGGTCGCGGGCGAGGTGTTCACCTCGTGCGCGATCTGCTTCACGGTGACATTGCGGTAGGAGCCCGTTTCGAGCAGTCCGACGGTCGCCTCCACGAGCTTCTGCCGGGTCTGGAGGGCCCGCTGGCCGGGGATGCGAGCATCGGCCGAGCGTGTCGTGAGGGGGGTGGACAAAGTTGTCTCCTGGGAGTCGTGATGCAGCCGGGGGAGGGCGGCTCGCTCACTGGCGTCGGCCGACCCAACGGATAGTCACATTACACGCTGGAATATGATTTGGCAACGCAGAGGGTGACGCCCGGATCGATCGCGGCGTTCCTAGGTGTCCATGTCCGGTCCGCACGCGCCGCCGTGCGCGATGCGCCGATTGCAGGTGTACGGCGCCTCGTCGCGGCCGAGGTCGGCGCCGCAGAAGCGGTACTCCACGTCGGCTGTCGTGGGCCGGGGATGGTCCGGGCAGGGCTCGCCGGTGGACAACTCCCGGCCGCACGGCGGGGACGCCGCACCGAGCAGGTCCTCCAGCTCGCGGACACGCGCCCGCAGATGGCCGACGCTCGTCCGCAGCGCGAACGCCTCGGCCGCAGCCTCCTCACCGGCCTTCGCGGAGACGTCAGCGGCCGCGTTCGCGATGCGGGCGAACTCCTCCAGACGGCGGTTGCGCCGCTCCAGGTGGAAGATCAGTCCTTCCCGCTCGTGCGGCAGCCGGCGGGCGGCGCGCCGGCGGGCGGACCGGTAGGCGTAGTGGACCCTGCGGGTTTGCGGGGACTCCTGGCCGGCGGCGTCCAGGCAGGCGGCGAGCACGATGGAGCCGGGGGCGCCGGCGGAGAACTCGGCGCTGCCGCAGGGGGTTTCGAGGCGGCAGGCTCCTGACTCGTCCTGAACCGTCCACACCGCGCCGGACGGGTGGCGCAGGAAACGGCCGAGCGGCATGCCGGCCTCGCCGCTCCACCCGGCTTCTTCCAGCGCTTCCACGACATCACGGCGAACCATCCGGGTCATGGGGGTACTTCTCCTTTCATCGGCGGCGGTCATGCCGCGTTGCTGGGGTCGGTGTGCTTCCGCTCGCGCTTGCATGCGCCGCGGTATACGCCGTGCCGTCCGGCTCGTACGGGCGGTGCTGGCCGGTGGGCCGGCTACGCGTCGGTGCGTGCCGGCCCTGCGGCTTTGCGATGGGCGTAGGTATGCGCCGCGGTGAACAGGACCCCGCCGACGAGCACGAGGTAGTCGGCCACCGACCCCGTCGGAAGGAGGGCGGCGCCCGCACCGCGCAGCAGGATCACACAGACGTTCAAGGCGCAAAGGATCAGCACCGTGTCCAGAAGCCCTGCAGCCACCGTCCACGTTCGGCGGAGGCGGGACGCTCCCGCGCCGACGGCCTGCTTCTGAGCGGTGCCTTCGGTGCCGTCGGCGTGCGCGCGGCCGTTGACCAGGCGGATCACCTGGAGCGCGATGAACCCCATGGGGAGGGCGAACAGGACCATCACGGGCTGCTGGAGCAGGACTCCGGTGCCGGCGAACAGCGCCACCAGGCCGTAGATGGTGTGCAGAGCCTGGCAGCGGTGCCGTACGGGCGTCCGGGAAGTTCGGTCGGCGGACATGAGTCTCCTCAAGGCAAAACGGGGTCGGAAGGACGACCGGACCCCGACATGCGGCGGGGGTCCGGTCCGGAGGCCGGACAGGCGTTGCTGCCCGGCCGTACGGGACGTGACGCGCTACGCGTCCGGCTCGCTGTCGGAGGGCACCGCGTGCCCGGTCACCGCGCGGTGCATGCGGTCGGACCAGGGCGCACCGGACGGCCCTACCACGTGCTCGGGAATGGTGATCTCGTAGTGCGGGCAGCTCCCGGCCTTCTCCGCTTCACGCAGTGCGTGCTCGTGCGAGTTCGGGCACTGGTCGCGCTCGTGCTCACTCCTCCAGTACCGGACGGTCACCTTGCGCCCGGTACCGCTCTCGCTGCTGCGCCGCTGCGCCCGGTACCGCTCGCCCGCATCCGGATCGACGAAGACGGTCTCCACCTGGCCGGAGTCCGAGATGCCCCGGCGCCGGTCGGACCGCTGCTCGCGGGGCTTGGCCTGGTGGACCTCGGTCGACAGCACCCGCACCGATGATCGCTTGTGCTGGGTGAGCAGTTCCCACAGGCTGCGCACGTGCCGGATCAGCAGTTCACGGTGGCCCTGGCGTTCGCGGCCCTCCCGGTACCGGTCGGGGTTCTGCGGGTCACGCAGCCGTGTCTCCGGCTCCAGGGTGTCCCCGGGGCGCAGCAGCAGCGTGCCGTACGGCGCGAACGGCAGCGTCAGCAGCGACTCGTCGCACGTCAGGGGCGTCACCCATGTCCAGGAGGCATCGCCGTCCGGGGTCTCCAGCCGGGCCAGCTCCTGATCGTCGTCGACCTGCAGCCAGCCTTCCTCGTCGCGCGGAGACCACGGGCCCCACACGTAGCCGATGATGCGTCGGCCGTTGGGCAGTTCGAAAGGCGAGTCCAGGAACAGCATGCCCCTGGTCTTGGGAAGGTGACCGCGATCGAACGGGGTCGTGCGCTTCACGGCGCGGCGCCGCATGCGACGCAGCGCCATCTGGGCCACGGAATCGGTGGCCTGGAACAGGCGCGCGGACGCCGCACGGTCTGCCTCCTGGCGAAGCTGGGTCACCACCCCCGCTTCGATGCCGTCCGTATGCCAGTAGGCAGCCAGCGGCTCGCGCGCCCGCCGGTAGCTGACGGCTTTGTTCAGGGCCCAGTCGATGTCGCGGGTGTGCGCCGCCACATACCGGCGCCGCCAGGTGCGGATGCGGTGCCAGTCCGGGGTGTCCCAGGCCTCACTTCGGGTATCGGTGAGGCAGGTGCCGGACGGCTGGTCCGAGGCGTCCAGCGCGAGCAGTTCGCGAAACCGCTCGGTCTCGGACTGCCTCTGGTCCACCACGAAGTCGACGGACCCCAGGTGCAGCTCCTGGTGGGCGTCCTCGGGGTCGATCGCCCACTCCAGGCCCGCGAGCTGCCCCAGAGCCGCCCGTACCGTGTCCGGGTCCTCGGACGTCAGGAAATGGGCGACGAGGAGCTGCACGGTGCGCACCGGCGTGTCTACGGCCGCGAACCGGAGCAGACGCTTCAGGAACGAGGCGCCCAAGCCCTCCTGCCCGCTGGACAGGACGAGAAGCCCGTTCGCCGCGCGCTCAGACGCAAGCGCCGCATTCGCCAGGTGCGCATACACCTGGCGGAAGACGGCGGCTTCCTCCCGGTGCTCGATGACGCTTTTGAGCGCGCGCGTCAGCCGGGCGAGTGCCAGCGGGCGGGTGCTCGCCTGGACCGGAGGCCGGACCGAATCAGCGGCGGCGGCGTGGAGTTCTTGGTAGAGCTGGAACTGGAGCGGAGTGATGATCTTGAACTCGTCGTCGGGGACGACCTTTCGCTGCCTGGCGGCGGCCGAGGTGCTTGCCAGCAGAGCGGAGTCAGACACGTCCGATGCGTCGGGCAGATGCGAGAACACGGCAACCTCACCTGGAGTCATGGGAGTTGGGGCGAAACCGCGAGCGCTGTGCGCCAGGCGGTGCACTTAAACTACATCTTGGAAAATGTTTTTGCAACGCCCTGGGGTCGGGGCCTTCTGTGGGCACGGCGTGGGGCGGCCCGGACAGGGCGTCCACCGCGTATGGATCTTGGCCACGACCGGGCTCGTCGCCGCCGTCAGTTCTTCACTCTCCGCGTCGGCTCGGGGCTGGGAGTGCGGCGACGATTTGCTGCCGGGTCTCGGCGGACCTGCATCAATCGCGAGAAGCGGCGCCGGTGGTCACGCGTTGGTGAGGTACCGGCGGTCCGTTACGAGCAGACGGTCCTGGTCGCGGTTATTAGCGAATGGCCGTGACCGGCGCAACGGGTAGGAGGCTCGCTGCTGCCCGTGACGGCCTCCGGAAAGACCTCGAGAGTGCAGCCGCCCGCCTGCGTTCCACCCAGCACGTTATCCGGTACGCAGCGCACGGTTCACGGCGCCCAGCAGGTCGCCGAGGCCGTTGGTGACAACTCCTCCCGGCCGGAACGCGTAGGCAGGGCCGCCCGGTTCGAGGTGATGCGCCTGCCGGCGCCAGCGCCCCAGGTGCAGGTCCTCGTGGTACGGCACGAACGTGATGCCGGTCAGCCTTGCCATCCCCAGAGCGATCAGTTCATCGCGCACGGCGCCGAGGAACTCGTTGTCCGATGCGGCCGGCGAGGCCGGCGTGATGACGAGCTCCCACGGCCCGGAAGGTGGCTGGCTGATCCGGGGTGCCAGAAGCCGGGCTGTCTGCCCGGGCGCGCGCCGGGGCTTCGGCCATGTCCCCTCGCTGTCCAGTTCATTCCAGACCACGTGCTCGAAAGCGCGGACGACGAAGGTGTGGTCGATGGGAATCCCGGTGACGCGGGGACCGCTGCCGGAGTCAACGATCACGAGGTCGCCGGCCTCACCTTCGGCAAGCATGCGCCGCATCTGGGTCCGACGGTGCTGAGCCTTGTAGCGCTGCGCCCGACTCACGGGAGAGAGCTCATGCTCCGCAGGGAGGGGACGTTCCCACGCCTCCAGCGCCTCGGGACTCTGCCACTCCGCTCCGTCCTCAGTGTCTTGGCTGTCGGCCAGCTTCCGGACCGCGGCGCCCAGTGCCGCGCGTGGACCCCCGGGAGTCCACGCAAGCTGGGGTGCCAGACGCAACTGTCCCGGGTTCACCGGTACATCGGGGGTCATGTGCGGCCACAGTTCGTGGGACCGGTCCGAGGTGAACCCGGCCGCGTGTCCGTTGCCCATCAGGTTGACCAGGAGTGCCACACGTGTCCCGGAGCGGGCCAGAGCCACAGCGAGGGCCGTGCTGAGGGTGCTGCACCCGGGCCGTTCACCAGCACTGATGAACTCGACACACCCCGCAGGCCGGCGACCTTGCGCATGAGCGCCTTCATTGCCGCTGCCAGGGACTGGGCGGGACTCCAAGATCGCTGGTCCTTCCGTGGTGGTCGTGGGAGATCGTCGGCGGGCTGTGTCTCTCTGATTCTCCCTGCCGCATCGGCCCTGCCGGGGTGGAATTCTGAGAGACCTCCGCCCCGGCCGGGCCGTCGATGGTCCGAGCAGGCCGTGGACGAGCCGGACAGTGGCCCCGGGGTCACGGGAAGCTGGTACGGCAGCACCGCGCCTGACCGGGGGCCGGCGGCTCACCAGAGCGGTTCCGGGGGGCGGCATCCGGCGCTCGGGATATGCCGGCGACGTGTCAGAACGGCCAGAAAGGGGGCCGGGTCCGGGTGGGGTAGAGCACGGGGCGTTCCTCGAGCTCGGCGATCGCCTGCTCGGCGCGTCGCTGGACCGATTCCTCCAGCAGCCGGGGTTGGTTCAGGGCGTCGCCGCACGAAACGGTGACCCGGCGGCCGAGGCGCCAGAGCTGGGAGTTGACGGCGCAGCAGGCCGCGTTCAGGGGGTCCAGATCGTTGAGCCACCAGCGGTAGCTGGCCGGGTCCGTGCCGTAGACCCGCAGGGCTGCCGCGGCGGCTCGTGCCATCGTGCCGGTGCCGGCGGCGGGTTCCAGGAAGAGATCTCCGGGTTTTCGCTCCGTAGCAAAGATGACCTCGCCGATGTTGTCGGCCGCCATCGCGGGGGTGAAAAACTCGCCGGTGCTCTGCCGCTCAGCGTACGTGCGCATGCGGGCGATCATGAGGCCGAGGAGGTCGTCCGACTCGGCGCGGGCCAGGTCGCTGCAGTACTCCAGCAGCCCTGCACGCACGAGCACCCGGGCGTAGTCGGACAGGCCCCGGACATCGTTCTCGGTCGGCGCAGCAAGCCATTCGTGCAGCGGTCGGGCGACTGCCGCGAGGTCGGGGTCGTAGAGCCGGAAGGTGTTCCAGCCCGCTCTGAGCGTGTCCACGAGCCCTTCGTCGCTCAGGGGGATCAACAGCGGGCCGTAGTCGGGACCCTCGGATTGGCTCGGGGCCGACAGGGCGAGCCCGGCGAGCGTGCCCACGGCGATGGCCCGGTCGCCCGAGCCCCCGCGGTTGGCCACCCACCAGGCATGCGCGGCATCAGCGATCGCATGTGCGTGGTCCCGCCCGCGCTCGGGCGCCATCAAGCGCCGGAACCCGGCGGGCGGGATGCCGTACAGCGTCACGTCGCGTCCTTGTCCGGCTGCTCAGCCTGAGCGGCGAGGCGGTCGAGTTCGGCGGCGAAGGCGGCGAGAACGGTGCGCTTGCGGCCCAGACGCGCGGAGGCGAACGGCTGCTGCACGCCGGGGTGTCCGCTCGGCTGGAACTCGGTGTCGATGATCCATTTCTTGTCGGTCGGCATGAGGGAGAGCCGGAAGGCGGCCTTGTTCTCCAGGCCGTCCCTGCTGAACAGGAGCAGTTCGGCGTACAGGCCGGTCGCTCCGCCCGCCGTGCGCTGGCCGAGCGCCGGTACGAGACCGGTGAAGTCGACGGCGCCGTCGTCGGAAGTGACCGTGACGGAGAACGTCTTGGCCGCGAACAGCGGTCGCAGGACGCTCTGTCCGGCCCGGTGCATCCCGTTGCCCGGGGTCGCCGAGACGACCCGGGCCGCGAGACTGAGCGGGTCGTGGGTGACGGCGGCGGGCAGGCCGAGCGGCGCCAGGGCGCGGAGGAGCCTCTCGCGGCCGAGGGTGGCGAGGTACCAGATCTGTTCGGCGTCGGTTCGGGGGGCTGGGGCGTTCAAGGCGGTGCCCTTTCTCGTGCTGGGGTGCGTTGGGGTCAGGACGCGGCAGCGGGGCCGGAGCCGGTGACCGGGCGGAGAGTGCCGTCGTGGAGTTCGAGAACGGTGCCGACGTCGAACCCGTCCGCCAAACCGAGGAACGCGGTGATGCGCTGGCGCGTCCTGACGCTCTGGACCTGGCCGTCGAGTTCGTAGAGCCCGCTGCGGGTGAGGTGGCCGATGATCTTGCGGAGGACTTCGGCGCGGGGGATGTCGACATCGGTGACCCGGGCGCGGGTCGTGGACCGTCCGAAGCCGAGGCCGACGAAGGTGTCGGGGGTACCCGTGGTGAGGACTTCTCCGGGGAGGGTCCAGGAGTAATCCGCGGGCGACGCGTAGTAGTTGGACTCTGCGGCGGTGATGAGCAGCTTCATCTCAGGCTCTCTCGTGACATGGGGGCTCCGGAGGAGGACGGGACGGGAGGCATCACCTCGACCGCATGATGAATCTACATCACAAAACATGGAACAGCAACACTACAGGGTGGTGCGGGGCTTCGGGCGCCGATCGGCAGCCCACTTGGGGTAGGGCAGAGAGGGCATCCCGAGGACCGTCCTCGACCGCTCGCTGCGCGTGCGCCCGGCGGTCAGCAGATAACGCAGGTTCCCCGGGTGCCGCGCCCGCTGTGCTCCGATTGCCGGAAGGACTTCCGCCAGCCACCGAGCAGGGGATTCGCCGCCGGACTGGGGGCGCGCCCCCAGCGCCCGCAGCCTGCGCACCACCGCTTCCCTGCCGACCTCGCCCCCGGTCACCTTGGCCATCGAACGCGCGCTCAGGACCGACCCGTCCGGCAGGACACACAAGGACCTGGCCGTGCTCCTGCCGGCGAAATGTGCTCCCAGCGCCTGGTAGACGATCCCGAGGTGGCCCGGAGAACCGATGATCACCCCGCCTTCCGTGACCCGCTGCCGAGCAACTGGGTCAGCGAACGAAACGACCCCGCGTACTCCCTGGTCAGCGGCCTGCCGCAGGGCCCGGGAAACCAGGAACGTCTCGCCGTTGGCCGGCACGGACTGCGCGAGCACCAGACGGGCGAGTTCGACGCTCTCCCTATACGGGACCAACCCCGGGAACGGCCTGGTGAGGACACGCTCGTTCATGGGCGATGCGAGCACCACGGCCCCGACGAGGACGTGGCCCTGCACCGTCTGGTCGCCGGGGCCCGGTTCTGCCTCGGTGTCCAGCAATCCGTACCTGTGGATGCTCGCCGGCCACCCGGACAGGTAATGATGCCTGGTCACGTAGGTACGGGCCGTCTCCTCACCGATCCCGACGACCTCGTAGCGCGTCCTGCGGAAGCCGCCCTCCGAGGTGTGCCGCCACCCTGGGACGCCGTAGGTCCACCGCTGGGCGAATCCCCGGGGCTCCCCGGACACGATCGCGCGCAGCTCGCCATTGCTCGGCACGACCGGCCGCCGGCTCACCGCCGGCCCCGCATGTCGGCCAGGTGGTCCAGAAGATCCCTGCGCCACCACAACGCGTACCGCAGGCAGTTCGCCTCGCTCTTGTGCGTCCCGCACATGACGTCGTGTCGGCCGCTCTTGGACCACGCCATGCTGTCGGCCGACACCACGTGCCGCCAGGAGACGTCCAGGCCGGACTTCTTGTAGCCGAAGGCGTGCAGCTTCAGACCGGCGGCATGGAGGTCCTCCAGGATCGTGCCCGCCACGTACGTGCTCGGCCGCCGGCAGATGCTGCCCACTCCGACGAGCGGCTCCTGGGTCAGGTCGACTCCGGCGGCCAGGAACTTCTCCGCACAGCGGAAGTAGTGGGGGCGCAGCCACCCCTGAAGGACTGGGATGATCGGAAGCTCGGGGGCGAGCTCGCGCAGGGTCAGGAAGTTCGCGACGGTGAGGTCCTGGTGCTGGTCGATCGTCAGACCGGTCATACGCAGCGCCTGGTCCTCGCACATGAAGTCCTGCTGACTGGCCCAGGCCAGGCGGCCCACCTCGTCGCGGTACCTGCGGATCAGCTTCACGTACTGGCGAGGACTGGTGCGCCACTCGCCGTACTTGGTGATCTCGGTGAACCCGCCGCTGTCGAGCGCCCACGGACCGCGGGCCCGCGGAAGGGTCTTGACAGCGGCCAGCTGGCGGTTCGACACGAACATCGGCACGCTGTCGAGCCCGAGCCAGTGAGGACGATGGACACCGAGCCAGAACGTCGGGAGCGGGGGAGGCGCCGACGGAGCGGGCAGGGGCAGGGCGTGGACGGGCATGATCTTCTCCGGGCGGTGAGCGGCATCGGGCAGGTGTGCGCCTGCGGCCCGGTGGCTGCGGGCCGAGCGAACTGCCTCGCGCGGCCCGCCGGGCTCGCGCGAGGCGTCTCGTCACCAGCCGATGAGCATCAGGTCCTCTTCTCCGGCGAGCTGCCGCAGGCGAGCGGCGAGCCGGTCCAGGTCAGCCGCCGCGTAGCCGTACCGGTCGAAGGCGGCCCGTGCGGCCAGGGCGCGGGTGCTGGCGGAGGCGAGCTGCCTGCGCGCTGCCCCGAGGACCCACAGCGCCCGCATGGCGGCGACATGCCGGGCGGCTTCCACCACGGGCTCCAGTCCGGACCGGTGGTCCCGCTCGTGCGCGAGCTCGGTGACCAGTCCTCCGACCGGCGCTTTGAGGGTCTTGGCGGATTCGAGCCAGCTCTTGTCGGATTCCGTGAAGGCGAGAAACCAGTCGGCTCCGTCGCTCTGGCTAAACAGGGCGCACTGGAACCGCAGTTCGACCCGGTACTTCAGGGACACTTCCGCCCTGATGTCCAGATGCTCTCCGCGAGCCAGGCCGCTCGCGGCCAGACCAGGGGTGAAGCGGACCTGGGCCTTGGTGTTGTTGACCGTGCTCTCGACGTCGTAGTGCGTCTGGACCAGGGCGTCGACGTCCAGTTGCCCGTTCCTGGCGGACGCCGACGCCGCTGCGGTCGGCTCCGAGAGCAGACCGGACGTCAGCTGTTCGACCAGGTGTGCGGTGATGTCGCCGGCAGTGCACGATCCGGTGTTCGTCTGGATCGCCAGGATCCCGTTGTGCAGTGCTGCTGCCAGCTGCTCTTCGGCGAGGCGCGGGTCAATGCGCGATGGAGGCATGGAGGGATCAACTCCCGGGGAAGAAAGGGGGGATGTGCAGACAGGAAGGTGCGGTCTGCGAGAGGTCTGCTCAGGGCGTCGCCGGTCGAGTAAGGGGCGAGTTGCCCCTACGTGGAGGACCGGCCCGGCACACAGTCAACGTACACGGCGAAAAGTGAATCTGCAACACCCTCAAGGTGGTAGAGCACGCCGCCAGCAGCCCTGCACGCTGCAAGGGACCAGGCGGCAGGCCGAGGACGGACGCCCCGCCCGCAGGGAGGCCCGCCATGAACCTCACCGGCGCCGGCGACGCGCCGGCGGGTCGTCCCACCGCCCTTCGGCGCGGGTCATGCCCTCCGACGCGCATAGTTGAACGGGCTGACGGTCACCAGGGTGCTGGTGGTGATGCCGGCGGGGCTGCCAGCCCAGGTACTCGGGTCGCCTGGGGCATTCTCGCCGTAGTTGATCCAGGAGAAGAGATCGCAGGCAAGCCAGTGCAGCGAGCCGTTGGGTGCCCGCACGTACCAGTCGGAGTCCCCGCCACAGCCGTACCGGTCCACGTAGTCCCACAGGCAGACCACGTGCACACCGGTCACCTCTGCTACGGACCCGAGTACGTCGGCGACTTCGTCGTCGGAGTAGCCCTCGGCGAGGAAGTTCTTCAGGCCGAGCGGTGCGAGCCGTTCCGCGCCACACGGCGCAGGGACGGGATGGTTCACGTGACCCTCCAACACGGTGGTGGACCGTCGTGGCCGGCGGCCCCGCCCAGGCTCGGAGGCCGCAAACGGTCTGGGGGATGGCGAGCGCGCATGATCACGCCTCTCGACCCCTGGCATGGACCTCCCGGCGCCACTCCGCTCCCGGCCCGGGATACGCGGTGTCCAGGAGGTGTTCGGCGAGGTGGTCCGGACGGCTGCTGAAGGTGAGCATCTCCTCCCCGTCGCCGGACTGGACGACGGCCAGGTGGTCTGGATGACGTGCCGCGACCCTGTGCAGGGCGTGGCGGAGCACCGCGGTATCGGCGAGGAGGAGCCGGCCGGGACCAAGGGGGTCGGAGGAGAGCCGTGTGAGGCTGATCGAGCCAGCAGCGGTCCCGAAGGCGCGGGCGGCGAAGTCGATGCTGGCGTACGCCTGGATGATCGCCGGGCAGCGGCTGCCGGCCCTGCGATGGATGGACACGAGGTGGCTGCGGTCGGCGACGTCCTCGCCCGGCGGTTCGGAACTGAGCAGTTGCAGGGTGCGGAAAGGGTTGGACAGCACATCCTCGAAATCCGCCGCCGTGTCGTCACTGAGACCGTACATGCTGACCAGACAGGCGATGTCGGCGGTGAGGACGGAATGCGCGGGGGGCTTCCAGCCGTTGTCGTCAGCGGTCCACGCGAGGCGCCGCTGGAGTTCCCTGCGGCTGTACCGATTCAGCCCCGCGATCCCGAACAGGTAGCGCCAGCTGGGCACATGACAGGGCTCGGCGCTCAGCAGCCACCAGTGCAGCAGCCACAAGGTGACGTCGAGCTCGATAAAGGGGTCTGCTCCGTGATCGTCGTCCAGGAGCCAGCGGGCCCGGTCGGTAGGCACGAGGTCGCGACCCTCACGACGGGCCAGGCCGAAGGCCTGGGACCAGAAGCCCATGGCCGGGACCATGCTCTTGTTGACGCCGAGCTCGACGGTCGCGTCCGGCCGCGTCATGGCCCCGGGGTCGTTCTGGATGGCGAGGTGCACCTTGCGCAACCAGCCCCATCGCGGCGGGTAGCCGCGGTGCCGGCCGAAGGCGGGCAGGCACCCCGTCATCATCGTCTGTTTCTGCACGGGTCTTCCTTCCAGTCGGTCAGCCGGAAAACGGGAGGGGGCTACGGTCGGCAAGTGTCAGGCGTGCGACGAGTCGGGCGAGGGACTGCGCCCAGTCGGCCGCGGTGTCGCGGACGAGGAAACCCGTCGTCCAGGAGGCGCCGTCCCCGAAGCGCGGCTCACTGATCAGGCGCACGGCGCGCAGGCCGGTCCCGTCCGGAGCGAGGGAGAGTTCGTAGGAGCGGGTCTCCGTGTCGATGCTCCAGAACAACTCGCCGTCGGAGTCGGGGCATCCGCAGGTCAGCGCGTACACCCGGGTGCGGCTGGGAAGCGGCACGACCTCCTGGAGCGCCAGGGCGACGATCTCGCTGTCGGTGTGGTCATGGGTCTCAGACATCGGTGCCTCCGGACGGGCCCGCCGTCGCTCCGGCGTCGGGCTTCTCCTGCGGCGCGAGGAGCGATCGCAGGAGCTGGTCAGTAGTTTGGGTGGCGACGGCGAAGCCGATGAGCTCGGCGAGGTCGTCCCGGTGCCGGGCCAGCTCGCGGCGTCGGGTGCGCGCCTCCCGGTCCAGGTCCGCATCCACGAGCACGTCCCCGCACGCGACGACTGCCCGCGGCCCCAGACCCCAGACGATCGCATTCACGGCCGCTGCCGCGGCGGCGAGCGGGTCGAGTTCGAGCATGACCCAGGCGAAATCCGCCGGATTCTCGCCGTTGCGGCGCAGATCCTGAGCCGCCGATCGGAAGAGCCCGCCGGTGCCGGCGGTCGGCTCGATGAACGCCTCGCCCTGCGGGCGGGCCCAGCCGGTGCTTTCGGCGGCCAGCATCGTGGTGACCAGGTCGCTGATGTCCGGAGGCGTGTGGTACTCGCCCATGGTGCGCCGGGACTGGTGATGCCGCAGGTTCGTGATCACCCAGGACATCAGATCGATGTGCGACCGCTGGCCGGGGTCGCTGTCACCCGTGTGGCGGAGCACTCCATGGCGCAGCGCCGCCTTCGTCACGGCCATGACGCCGTTGAGCTGGGTGGAGTTGAGGTCTTCTCTCGTCCAGTCGAACAGCGGCCGGGAGACCTCCCACAGGTCCGGTCGCAGCCCCCAGTAGGAGTCCGCGCATTCGGCAAGTCCGCGGACCAGGACACGCGGCGGCTGCGCGGCGATGTACGAGGCGAGGGTGTCGGCGTGCTCGGCTCCGGGGGACTTGACGGGCCACAGGGCCAGGGCGGCGACGATCCCTGCGGGGATGTCCAGCCGGCTTCCGCCGGCGGAGAACCAGGCCGCGGCGACCGCTTCGCCGAAGACGTCGCCTGCACTGCGGCTCGTCTCGAACGGGAGGCACTCCATGGTGCCCGCGTGCCGGGCGCAGCCGGGATCAGTGCAGTTGCCGGGCGGTCCTGCCAGCGCCGTGGCGACGATCTCGCTGACAAGGCCAGCGGTGGAGGGAGAGGGCATGATCAGCTTTCTGACGGGACGCGCTGGGGTGTGGACAAGAGCGGTCCCCGTCCGAAGCCAGCGCAGGGGGCGTTCGTCCAGCAGCGGGACCACGGCGACCCGGCGCGCGCGGCCCGCCTCGCCCTCCGCCGGGGTGAAGGTGAGCTCCACCGTC